>CAZLDA010000182.1:0-7365 GCA_964557875.1 uncultured Pseudomonadales bacterium
TTTTGGGAGGAGACGCCGCATGAACCGCTGCATGAAACGTCGGCGCGATGGCTGGTTGTCGCTGCTCGTTCTGATCACGGCCATCGGCGGCGGCGCGAACAGTGGTCTCGCGCGCGCGGCGGACCCGAGCATTCCGCCGGTGCTCGAGCCGTGGCGCGGCTGGGTGCTCGAGCACCGTCCGGAACTGCAGTGTCCACCCCGCTACGACAACGGTCAGGTCCGCCCCTGCGTGTGGATGAGCACACTGAACCTCGACCTCGGCCACACGGGCGGTCGCTTCACGATCGACGTCGAGGTGTTCAGCGAAGCGGACGTAACGCTGCCGGGCGGCCCCGAGCAGTGGCCACGCGACGTGCGTTTGAACTCGGCGCCGGCAATCGTGACGCGGCTCGACGGCAAACCGCGCGTACACCTCGAACCGGGCCGCTACAGCCTGAACGGCAGGTTCGACTGGAGCGAAATGCCCGACGGCATCTCGTTGCCGCGTCAACGCGGCATTCTGCGACTGACCCTCGACGGCGCACCCGTTGCGCAACCCCTGATCGAGGGCGAACGCCTGTGGCTCGGCAAAGCCCCCGGTGCCGCAAACGAAGTGCCCAACGACTCGCTCACGGCGCATGTGTACCGGCGCATCGACGACGGCGTGCCGATGTTGCTGACCACATTCGTCGATCTATCGGTAGCCGGCAGCCATCGGATCGTCACGCTCGGGCGTGCGATGCCGGAAGGCTTCGAAACGATTGCGATCAAGAGCAATCTGCCGGCGCGCCTCGAAGCCAACGGGCACCTCAAGGTGCAGGTCGAACCCGGCGAGTGGCAGGTGGAATTGACCGGACGTGCGCTCGGCACGCCGACGTCGTTCCATGCCACGCCCGAAACGGACAACTGGCCGAAGGAAGAGGTCTGGGGATTCAATGCCGATCGCGCGTTTCGCGTCGTCAACATCGAAGGCGCCACGCCGATCGACCTCAGCCAGACGAACGCGCCGTTCAGTGATTTGCCCGCGTACGTCGTCACAGCCGAAAGCGACCTGAAGCTGGTCGAACAGTTTAGAGGCGACCCCAGTCCATCGCCCAACGACTTTTCGCTGGCGCGCAGCATCTGGCTGTCGTTCGACGGCGCGAGCTATACCGTGCAAGACACACTCAACGGCACGCTCGCATTGCCAAGCCGCCTCGCAGCAAACTTCGTGCCGGGCCGCATGACCGTGGATAACGGGCCGCAGCTGATCACTCGTCTCGGCGATGCAAAACCCGGTGTCGAGTTGCCGAGCGGATCGCACACCATTGCGGCGGTCAGTGAGATGCCTCGATCCGGGCTCGATACGGCCGTTGGTTGGGAGACGGACGTGAGTTCGCTCTCGGGACAGCTGAACCTACCGCCCGGCTGGCGTCTTTTGTGGACGCACGGTGTCGATCGCGCGCCGACCGCCTGGCTGCCGTCGTGGACATTGTGGGACATCTTCCTCGTCGTCATCAGCGTAGTGCTTGCGCTACGGCTGCTCGGTCGTGCCGCGGCGGCGCTCGTCGCAGCAACGCTGGTGCTCGTGTATCAGGAAGCCGGCGCGCCGACGCTGGTGTGGATCGTATTGTTGCTGCTGCTTGCGATGCTGCGCATCGGGCGCGGCCGCTTCGGCCAGTTCGCGCGCCTCAGTTACTTCGTTGTGTTCGCGTTCACCGTCATCGGTGTGCTGGCGTTCGCCATCGACAACTTCCGGATGGCCATCTATCCGCAACTCGAGAATGCCGGGTACACGACGTACCAGATGGATGCGTACCAACCTGTACCCGCGATGGAGGCGCCACTCGTCAAGCAAGCAAGCAATCTGGCCCGCATGGAGGAAACCGTCGTAACGGCCGAACGAAAGAGCTCGAAACCCGACAAACAGTTCCTGGCGAACACTCAGGTGCAGACGGGGCCGGGTGTGCCGACGTGGCGGTGGCGCACGGAACAGCTGATCTGGGACGGTCCCGTGACTGCCGCGCAACCGATGGACCTCGTGCTGTCGCCGCCATGGCTGACGCGCAGCATCCATGTCGTCAGCCCGCTGTTGCTGTTGTTGCTGATCGCGGTGTTCGCAGGCGCCACGTTGCCGCCGGCCACGCCCTTGCCGGCATGGATCAGACGTTTCATTGCGCCGGCGGCGGTCGTCCTGTTCGTCGTCTCGGCTTTCGTTCCACCCGATGCGCGCGCCGACATTCCGGGCCCGGAGATGCTCGGCGAACTCGAAAAGCGGCTGACGAAACCGCCAACCTGTTTGCCGGCGTGTGCTGCGGTCGAACAGGCAACCGTCAAACTGAGCGGCGACGTATTGAGCGTTCAGTTGAACGTGAACGCCGCGGCCAACGTCGCGATACCGCTTCCCGCCACCACCGCACAATGGTGGCCGCTCACCGTGCGCGACGGCGACAAACCGGCGGTGGTTTCGCGCGACGAAGCGGGGCAACTCTCGATCGCGGTGAAAGAAGGCGCGCACAGCATCGAACTGTCGGGACCGGCCACGCACGTCGATCGATTCGAATTGCCGTTCCCGATGCCGCCAGGCAGCGTCTCGCTCGACTTGAAAGGTTGGCGCGCCTACGGCGTGCAGAACGGTCACTTGCGCGGCGGCGCGCTGCAGTTCGAGCGCGAGTCACCTGCCGCAGCAGGACGAACCGCCGCGAGTCTTGCACCGGAACCGATCGCACCTTACTTCCGCCTGAGCCGCACGTTCGAATTCGGCCTCGAGTGGCGCATTCACACGACGTTACGCCGCGCCGCGCCGGAAGCCGGCAGCATCCCCTTCGCGGTTCCGTTGGTAAGCGGAGAGTCGCTGCTGAGCGGCGGCGTGCGCGTCGAGAACGGACGCATCATCGGCGTGTTGCCGCCCGACCAACAGGAGATCGACTGGGTCAGCGCGCTGGCGACCGCCGACACGCTGCAACTCATCGGCCCGCCGTTGGCGCAATGGGCCGAGCAATGGACGCTGGTGCCGTCGAACTACTGGCACGTCGACTACGATGGCTTTGCACCGATGAAGCTCGCGACGGACGCAGCAGCCGGGCCACGCTTTCAACCGTTGGACGGCGAAACGCTGCAAGTGCGTTTGACGCGGCCCGTGCCGATTCCAGGCGAGACGGTGACCGTGGAACGCGTCGATGTCACCGAAGTGCCGGGCGCCCGTGCGCGCCGCACCACGCTCGGGCTCGAACTGCTGAGCAGCCAGGGCGGCAACTTTCCAGTACGCCTTCCCGACGACACGAAGGTTCTGACCATTTCCATCAACGGCCAGCCGCAACCGATACCCACCCCCACCGGCGCGCTGCCGTTGCCGATCGTGCCGGGCAAACAACACATCGAGATCACGTGGGAAGCGCCGACCTCGGTCACCGGAATGATCCGTACGAGCGCGATCGAGCTGCCTGGACGCGCCTACAACATCGCGCTGAACCTGACGCTTCCCGGTGATCGCTGGCCGCTCTTCGTCGGCGGCCCGCGCCTCGGTCCGGCCGTCCTGTACTGGGGTGTGATGCTGGTGGTGCTCGGTGTTGCGTTGCTGCTCTCGCGTATACCCGGCATGCCGCTCTCGCTAACTGACGGCGTGCTGCTCGGATTCGGTATGAGTCTCGCCAATCTGCCGAGCACCGTACTGATCGGTGCATGGCTACTGCTGCTTCTGGCACGCTTGCGATACGCCGAGCGCCTGCAGCACGCGACGCGCAACTCGTTCCATCTGGTGCAGATCGTCGTCGCCGGTATCTCGGCGGCCGCATTGATCGCGCTCGCGGCCAGCGTGCCGATGGGTCTGCTCGGAACGCCCGAGATGCACATCTCCGGCAACAACTCCTCGGCGTACGACTACCACTGGTTCCAGGATCAGGCGGCGGACCAGCTTCCCACGGCGTATGTCCTCTCCTTGCCGATGTGGGTTTATCGGGTGGTGATGCTGGCGTGGTCGCTATGGCTCGCATTCGCCGTGGTGCGCTGGGTGAAATGGGGCTGGATCGCCTTCAGCGCGGGCGGAATCTGGAAACGCGACAGCGATCCGCCCGCCAATTCATCTGCCGAAGCCAGCGCATCTGCCAAAGACGCACCCGCTGATTCAGAATGGCGGCCGCAGCAAACGGAGTGAACTGATGTCGAGATTTGTCGTGATCGGCGGCGGGCATGCAGCGGGGCAAGCCGCGGCAAGCCTGCGCCAGGATGGTTTCGAAGGTGAGATCGTCATAATCGGCGACGAGCCGCACGTGCCGTATCAACGCCCGCCGTTGTCGAAGCAGTATCTCTCCGGGGAACACGCGCTCGACCGCGTATATCTGCGCGCAGCGGCGTTTTATCAGGAGCGCAAAGTCACGCTGCACCTCGGTGTGCGTGCAACGCGAATCGATCCGAAGGCACACACAGTGGCGCTTTCTACAGGCGAAACGATTCAGTACGACAAACTGCTGATTGCCACCGGCAGCCGCGCCCGGCGCCTCGACATTCCCGGTCACGACCTCGACGGCATCCACTACCTGCGCACCGTTGCCGATGTAGACGCAATCCGCGCGGGCTTCGGTGCCGGGAAGAACATCACCATCGCAGGCGGCGGCTACATCGGGCTCGAAGTTGCATCCGTGGCCGCCACTGCAGGGCTCGAAGTCACCGTGCTCGAAATGGAAGAGCGCATCCTGAAACGCGTCACCACGCCCGCCATGAGCGCGTTCTACCACGGCCTGCACACCGGCCGCGGCGTGAAGATCCGCACCAGCACGAAAGTGTCGGGGTTCGCGGGCAAAGACGGCCACGTCGAAGCGGTTGTTACCGAAACCGGCGAACGTATTCCGGCCGATCTCGTGATCGTCGGCGTCGGCATCATTCCGAATGTCGAACTCGCGCAGGAAGCAGGGCTCACCTGCGACAACGGCATCGTCGTGGACGATCACTGCCGCACGTCCGATCCCGACATCTACGCCGCCGGCGACTGCACCAATCATCCGAACAAGCTGCTCGGCCGCCGTCTACGCCTCGAGAGCGTGCCGAACGCGATGGAACAGGCGCGCGTAGCCACCGCAAACATGAACGGAGGCGACGCAACGTACGCATCGATTCCGTGGTTCTGGTCCGATCAGTACGAACTGAAACTGCAGATGGTGGGCTTCTCGTCCGACGGCGACACGGCAGTGGTGCGCGGCGATCCCGCCACCAATCAGTTCGCGACGTTCTATTTGAAGGACGGTGTGCTGGTCGCAGTGGACGCCGTGAACAGCCCGCGCGAGTTCATGGCGTGCAGGCAGATGGTCGACAAGCGGTCCAAACCGGATCCAGCAAAACTCGCGGATCCCAAGGTGCCCTTGAAAGAGTTGATTTGAATGAGTTGATGCAGCGCGTCAGGCCGTAACGATGATCGGCGCAGCGTCCGTCACGATGAGCGTCTGCTCGAACTGAGCCACGAGTTCGCCCACGCCGCACGTCAACGTCCAGCCGTCGTCCATCTCGACTACGTCATCTGCGTCGGTCGTGAAGAACGGTTCGATCGTCAGCACCATGCCGCGTCTCAACATGCGGCGTTCGCGAGGGTTGTTCAGCGGCACGTAGCTCGGTTCTTCGTGCAGGCTGCGGCCGACGCCGTGACTCGCGAGATTGCCGACGATGCGGTAGCCGTAACGATCGGCGACGCGCTGCACGGTATGGCCGATCACGTTCAGCGAGCGGCCGGAGCGAACACGGCGCAATGCTTCGGTGACGGAGTGCCGCACGGCGCGACAGATGCGTGAGCGCACCGGGTCGGCTGGTTCGAGTACGAACGATTCACCCATGTCGGCGATGTAACCGTTCAACTCTGCAGATACGTCGATGTTCACCATGTCGCCGGCCATTAACCGGCGCGGGCCGGGAATGCCGTGCGCCGCCTGTTCGTTGACGCTGATGCAGGTGGCGCCAGGGAAGTCGTACATCGTCTGCGGTGCGGAACGCGCGCCGCGCGCTTTGAACACGCGTGCCGCAATCGCATCGAGTTCCGCGGTGGTTACGCCGGGTACGGCCGCGGCCTTCATGCGCTCGAACGCTTCGCGAACCACCCGGCCGGCGGCCAGCAACTGATCGACGTCGTGTTTGGTATCTGCCGTCATTGCATCGAGTTCCAGTTTGTCGAAAACCTCCGCATGCGCGGGGTCTTCAGGATCCATCCGCCGGCCTGCCGGGGTGTTTTCGACACCCCGCTAACCGACTGTGCACGCCAACGTGCGCGAGATTTCAGCGAATGAGCGGCCGCTCTCAGTGCGCCACCCGTTGAACGCATCCTGCACCGCGGCCAGCGCTTTTTTGCTGCTCGGTGCTTTGTCGACCACCTTCTGCCGTATCAGCGCGGTCACCACGTCGGCAGAAAGCATGAACGTGTCTTTGCCGACGAAGCGCAGAAAGAACGGTCCGGAGTTTCCGCCCAACCGCTGGCCGCGCCGTTTCAACTCGTCCCACAGTCCGACGACGTCGTCTGCGGGCCACGCCGCGAGGTAGTGGCCGAAGCCGCCATGTTCGGCGCGCACTTCACGCACGAACTGCGCGTTGCCGCGAACCGACGCGATCTTCTTGCCGTTGCGCACGATACGCTCGTCTTCGCCGAGCCGTTCCAGATCTTCATCGGACAACATCGCGCAAACCGCGGTGTCAAACCCGTCGAACGCCGCCTCGAAACCGGACCATTTGTTTTCGATGATCTGCCAGACGAAACCCGATCGAAAAACGCACTTGGTCATCTCCGCGAGGTATCGATCGTCGGCAACGCGTTTCAGCTGCGCGGCCGTCTTCGGCTTCGGCAGCAGCGCCTCCAACTCGTCTGCACCGCCTTTGCGTGCTGCAGCTTTGTCGTAGATCGCGGAAAATGACTGCACAGCCCGCCCCCGAATGGTTCGAAGCGCGATGATCGACGTCGTCGACAAACCCAGTCAAGCCACGCTGCATCCGAAGCTGAAAGCGCTTCTGGACGACGCCACTCACTCGCAAAAAGGTTACGTGTACTGCACCAGTTGCGGGAACGTGATCAGCCACATCGATCATCGCATCGAAGTCGGCGGCAGCCACGATCACCATTTCACGAACCCGCATGGTTACCGTTTCCATCTGGGCTGCTATCGTGAAGCACTGGGCTGCTCGGTGAGCGGTCCACCGAACGCCGCCGACACCTGGTTTCCCAAGCACGTGTGGCGGCTCGCTCAATGCGAGGCGTGCGCAATCCATCTCGGCTGGTTGTTCGCTCATGGCGGCGATCACTCGTTCTTCGGATTGATCACCGACAGGATCCGTACCGAAGAAAAATGACTGACGAGGACCCATGACGATAAAGATCGATGCAAACGCCTACGACGCCATCACGTTCGACTGCTACGGCACGTTGATCGACTGGGAAGC
>CAZLDA010000183.1:0-7339 GCA_964557875.1 uncultured Pseudomonadales bacterium
TTGCCGGGTGTAGGGCCGAAGACCGCGCAGCGGATGGCGCTCGCGATTCTTCGCCAGCAGCGCTCCGGCGGAAAACACCTCGCCGATGCGCTGCTCGAGGCCATCGAAAAGGTCGGCTATTGCCGCCGTTGCAGGACGTTCAGCGAACTCGACCTCTGCGGCGTCTGCCAGGACCCGCGGCGCGAGCGCCAGACACTCTGCGTCGTAGAGTCGGCGGCCGACATCTTCGCGATCGAACACGCCGGCGGTTACCGCGGAACGTATTTCGTTCTGCACGGCCGGTTGTCGCCGATCGACGGCGTCGGCCCGGATGCACTCGGTCTCGATGCGCTCACCAGATTGGCCGCGGGCGGCGACATCGAAGAGATCATCCTCGCGACGAACCCTACGGTTGAAGGCGAAGCGACTGCACACTACATCACCGAAAGCCTGCGGCACACGCCGGTTCGCCTCACGCGAATCGCGCATGGGGTGCCGCTGGGCGGAGAACTGGAATATGTCGACGGCGGCACGATCGTGCACGCGTTGCGCGGGCGCCGGAACATCGGCGGCACCGATTGACTGAGCCCAATTACCGTTACATCGAACGCGACGACGGATTCGCTGCAGCCCTGGCGCGGTGGCGCCAGCATGAAGTCGTTGGCATCGATACCGAGTTCATCCGCACACGGACGTTTTTTCCGATTGCGGCGCTATATCAGATCGCGACCGAGGAAGAGTTCGCCATCGTCGATCCGTTGCGGGTATCGGCTTGGGACGAATTCAAAGCGCTGCTCGAAGACACGTCCATCGTGAAGGTGATGCACGCGTGTTCCGAAGATCTCGAAGTGTTCGCACGCCACATCGGCGCGAAACCCGCAAATCTGTTCGACACGCAAGTGGCGTCAGCCTTTCTCGGTACAGAGTTCAGCCCGAGCTATGCCGACCTCGTGAAGCGCTACACCGGCACACAACTCGACAAACACGAAACCCGCTCCGATTGGCTCGCACGACCATTGCGCGAAGAACAACTGCGCTACGCGGTCGAAGACGTCGTGTACCTGCTTCCGATCCATCGCGCGCAACTCGCCGAACTCACGCGCCTTGGACGTCGTGCGTGGTTCGAGGAGGAAGTCGGTCATCGGATCGGATTCGAGCTGATCGATCCCGACCGTAGTTATCTGAACCTGAAGAGAGCGTGGCGTTGCAGCCGGCGCGAACTCGCTCGGCTGCAGTTGTTGTGTGCGTGGCGCGAGCGGTATGCACGCACAAAGGACCTGCCTAGAGGGCACGTGGTGAAGGACGATCAACTGGTCGACCTGGTGCAGTACCGCAGCGTTGATCGGGACGCAATCGTGAAGACGATCGAGCCTCAATCGGCGCGCCGCCACGGAAAGGAACTGTTGGCCCTGATCGAACAAGCAGACGCGTTGCCCGAGGACGCGTTGCCCCCGCCGATGCCCGCGCCGTTCACTGCTTCGGAGACGCGCACGTTGAAGGAGCTGAAATCGATAGGCGCCGATCGCGCGCGCGAATTGGACATGGCGGAGGAGTTGCTCTCGCGCCGGCGTGACCTCGAGACGTGTTTACGCAGCGTGCGTTCCGACGGAAGATTGCCCGAGAATTTTCGCGGCTGGCGTCATGCGCTGGTCGGCGAATCGTTCGAAACGAAGCTGGCAGGTGTGGCACGCCCGTGAGACACGTCATTGTGTACAAGAGCGTCAAAGTGGCAGACATGTATCTGTTCGTGGATCAGCAGGAAGATCTGGAACGGGTGCCGCCGACGTTGCTTGCGCGCTTCGGTCGGCCCGTCGAGGCGATGCGGATCGAGCTCACGCCGGAGCGCCGCCTGGCGCGCAGCGAAGCGCCGACCGTGCTCGAGTCGATCTCCGTTCGCGGCTTCTATCTGCAGATGCCGCCGGTGATAGACGCTCCGGTTTCCGGGACGGAACGTGAGTGACGTCGAGTTCTGGCGCAAACCGCTGGCGGAACTCGACCGCGACGAATGGGAAGCGCTGTGCGATGGCTGTGCACAATGCTGTCAGCTGAAACTCGAAGATGAAGACACGGGGCGAATCGCGTGCATCAGCGTCACCTGTCATCTGCTCGACGTGGAAGCGTGCAGGTGTACGCATTACGACGAGCGGCACGCGCGCGTGCCGGATTGCATCGAGTTCGATGCGGCGGCCGTGCCGGGTCTTCACTGGTTGCCGCAAACGTGCGCCTATCGGCTGCGTTCGGAAGGGCGTGATCTGATGTGGTGGCATTACCTGGTGTCGGGTGATCGCGAAACGGTGCACAGCGCAGGCATCTCGGTGCGCGGCCGCGTGACGTCCGAGGCGTATGTACATCCCGACGACATGGAGAGTCGCATCGTGTACTGGATTGAACCGAAACAGCGGAGCGAGCCTTGATGGAAACGACCATCGCGTGGCTTGTCGTTGGCGTTGCGGGGCTGGGGACGCTCGTGGGTCTCTTTCTGTTGACGCGATGGATCAGCAACGCATGGCTGCGCTGGCTGTTGCTGACGCTCTGCGCGGTGTGGCTGTTGCTGCCGTGGAATATTCAGGTCGTGGAAGGGCAATACGCGCCCGCGTTCATCGTCGCGTTGTTCGAGGGTGTCTTTCGAACGGATGGCAATCCGCGTCCGGCGCTGATGGTGCTCACATTGGCGAGCCTCCTCGTGATCATCGTGTTCCTCGTTGTCGGCGTAGTGTTGCGGTTTCGCACCCGTAAGGCCTGAATTCCTCCTCGCCCGGCGCATTCGGCGGGCGTTGCTATCCTTGCGGGATGATGCAGGACGGGATGATGCAGACCGCGGTCAGATGGATGCTCGTCGGCGCGCTGCTGCTGTCGTTCGACGCGACCGCAGCCGGTTTGGACGTGCGGCTCGTCATCGACGTGTCGGGCAGCATGAAATCCGGCGATCCCGAATATCTGCGCCAGGACGTGTTGAACGGCCTCGGCGAAATGCTGCCCCCGGGCAGCCGTGCCGGCGTGTGGACATTCGGCCGGACGGCCGATGTGGTGGTTCCGCATGGCCCGGTCGATGATGCGTGGCGCCGCAGCGCGCGGGCTGCGCGCAGTACGATCGGCACAAAGGCACCGCGCACCGATCTCAACGACGCTTTGACGAATGCATCATGGGATATCGCGGATGCATCACCCGATTACGCTCGCCACATCGTTCTCGTCAGCGACGGTCGCGTCGATGTGGCCGATGATGCTTCGAGTAACGACGCGCAACGCCGTGCGATCGTAGACAAACTTCTGCCGCGGCTGCGCGCAGCCGGAATACGCGTCGACTGTCTCGCGCTGTCGGCGAATGCGGACATGTCGTTCCTGAAGCAGATCGCCGATGCGACGCACGGACAGGTTGCGCGCGCCGACACGGTTACGGCGGTGAGGGAATACCTCGCGACTGCGCTCGGTGGGCTGGTGTCTTCGGGATCGTTCGCAGTGGCCGCTAACGCAACCGAAGTCACCGTACTCGCGGATCGATCGCACGATGCGTTCGTGCTGACGGCGCCCTCAGGCGCGCGTATCGATGCTTCTACCATGGCCGAGGACATTGCCTGGTTCGATGCCGACACATACTCGATTGCAACGATCAAAGGGCCGGCTGTCGGCACATGGCGGTTCACACCTGCGGATGCGCGCGTGCAGGTCTGGACCGGACTTGGTATTGCAATACGACCTGACGACACGGCTGAGGCGCCAACGCTCCGCGTAGAAATAACCGAAGCGGGCGCGCCGATCGGCGAACCCAGGCTCGACGATATCGTCACGATCACTGCGGAGCTCAAAACGCTCTACGGCACGGAACCGTTGAAGGTGACGGCGGTCGACGGAACGCCACTTGCTTATTCGGTCGACCTGGGCGGCACGCCGCTTACGGCGGCCGATCAAGTGACCGTGCACGCCACCGGCAAGACCTTCGAACGGGCGCGCGCTTACACCGAACGGATCGCACACCCGATCGACATCGATATACGCGACGTAGGCTCCGGCAATGCCGGGGCGCTGGTCAGCGTCAACGTTCCCGATCTGGATTCGGCGTCGCTGCGAGTACTGGGATCGACGCGAACCGCGGGCGGACGCGTGAAGCTCGTGGTGGGCACGAAACAGAGCGCCGCCGCATGGCTGGTGGCCATTCCGCATCTCGATGGCAGTGTCGACGTCAGATTAAAAACACTCTTCAACTTGCTGAATGGGCAGAAGTTCGAAGTGGAGAGCGACCCGATTCACGTCGCGTTGCCGCTCGCTGAACCACTCGTCATCGGTCTCGATCTGAACGGTCACGTCATTGTCGATCCGGTGCGTCCGCCGCCGGTCATTGCAGCGCAGGTCGAGCCCGAAACGCATCCCCAGTTTCCGCCGGAAACGGTTGCGGGCGAACCGGTCGAACCAGCGCTGGCAGCGGCATCGGCACCCGTCGAAGCAACGGCTGCTGCTGTGGTGGAATCGCGCCAGCCTGCGATGTGGGAGTGGATCGCGATGGCCGTCGTTGCGCTCGCCAGCGTCGGCCTGTTGGCGTGGTGGGGTAGGCGATCGCGCGGCGGCACGCAGACGAATGCGCTCGATGCGACGCTTGCGCGCTACCGTGAAGCACTGTCGTCATCGAACGGAAAACCCGCAGGCGCGGCAACGACTTAGCGCGCTGGCATCCGCCGGGTGCCTTGCTTGCTATGCCTAGGGGGCGCAATTAAAGTAGCCGCTTCCTAATTCAGCCCACTTAAACGAGACACGAATCGATGATTTTCGACAGCACCGCCACGTACATTTCCACCGATGAGTTGAGCATGGCCGTCGATGCGGCGGTGAAACTCGAGCGCCCGCTGCTGGTGAAGGGCGAGCCGGGCACCGGCAAGACGCTGCTTGCGGAAGAGGTTGCCAACTCGTTGGGTATGGAACTGGTTCAGTGGCACATCAAGTCCACCACCAAAGCACAACAAGGACTGTACGAGTACGACGCCGTCACGCGGCTGCGCGACTCGCAACTCGGCGACGAGCGCGTCAAAGACATCCGCAACTACATCAAGAAGGGCAAGCTCTGGCACGCCTTTGAATCGGAAAAGCGCGTCGTACTGCTGATCGACGAAATCGACAAGGCCGACATCGAATTCCCGAACGACTTGCTGCAGGAACTCGATCGTATGGAATTCTTCGTTTACGAAACCGGCGAAACGGTGAAGGCGAAATTCCGCCCGGTGATCGTGATCACGTCGAACAACGAGAAAGAGCTGCCTGATGCATTCCTGCGGCGTTGCTTCTTCCACTACATCAACTTCCCCGATCGCGAAACGATGCAGGCGATCGTCGACGTGCACTATCCGGAGATCAAAAAGGAACTCGTCAAGGAAGCGATGGACATCTTCTTCGACGTCCGCAAAGTGCCGGGTCTGAAGAAGAAGCCGTCCACGTCGGAACTCATCGACTGGCTGAAGCTGCTGATGGCCGATGACATTCCGGACGAAATTCTGACGAACCGCGATCCGAGCAAGGCCATCCCGCCGCTCTACGGCGCGCTGGTGAAGAACGAGCAGGACGTGCATCTGCTCGAACGGCTCGCGTTCATGAACCGCCGCAACAGCCGCGGCTGAACGCGCTCGTCGGTAGAATCGCAGGAGCTTAGACGTGCTGATCAACTTCTTTCTGACGCTGCGCAAGTACAAGTTGCCGGTGACGCTGCGCGAGTTGATGGACCTGCTCGAGGCGCTGCAGCAGCGCGTTGTCTACGCGAACATCGACGACTTCTATCTCCTCAGTCGCACGTGCCTGGTGAAGGACGAGAAGAACTACGACAAATACGATCGTGCGTTCTCCGCGTACTTCAAAGGCCTCGAAGACCTGCACGGCATGCTGGAGTCGCTGATTCCCGATGAGTGGCTGCGCCGCGAATTCGAGAAATCGCTGACGCCGGAAGAACTCGAGAAGATCAAGTCGCTCGGCGGACTCGAGAAGCTGATCGAAGCGTTCCAGAAGGCGCGCGAGGAAGAGGAGAAGCGTCAGGCGAAGGAAGGCAAAGAGGGTAAAGAAGGCCAGGAAGGCGACGACCCTGAGCAGAAGGGCAAGAAAGGCGCCGGCGGACTCGGGCAGGGCAAGAAGAAGAAGGCGAAGAAAGTCTGGGACGAACGCCAGTACAAGAACCTCGACGATTCGGTAGAACTCGGCACGCGCAACATCAAGATCGCGCTGCGTCGGCTGCGCAAATTCGCGCGCACCGGCAAAGAAGAAGAGCTCGACATGAAAGGCACGATCCGCGCGACTGCGGACAACGGCGGCATGCTCGACATCAAGATGCAGCCGGAACGCAAGAACACCGTCAAAGTGCTGTGTTTCTTCGACATCGGCGGCTCGATGGACGCGCACGTGAAGATCTGCGAAGAACTCTTCTCGGCAACGCGCACCGAATTCAAACACCTCGAGAGTTTCTACTTCCACAACTTCATCTACGAATCGGTGTGGAAGGACAACCGGCGCCGCATGAACGAGCGGATGCCGACGTTCGAGATCCTGAACAAGTACGCGCACGACTACAAAGTGGTGTTCGTCGGCGACGCCACGATGGCGCCGTACGAAATCACTCATGCGGGCGGCAGCGTCGAACACTGGAACGAGGAACCCGGCGCCGTCTGGATCAATCGCTTCGCGACGCTGTACGACAAGCTGATCTGGATCAATCCGACGCCGCAGGAAACCTGGGAGTACTCGAACTCGGTCGCGATGACGCGCGAACTCGTCAACGGCAAGATGTACCCGCTGACGATCCGGGGTCTCGAAGAGGGCATGAGCGCCCTCACCAAATAACGGCGCCGCAGAGGCGCCGTCTCCTCTCCAACGGGCCGAATGCGTGAGCGGCGAATTTCCGCATGACTCGGTAATGCTGAGAGACGTGCGTTCGCTCGAGCGTGCGATACGCGGTGACCCTGAGCGCGCGAAAGTGGCGTTGGCAGAAGCGCAACAGCGCTTGCGAAATCGTCAGGCGAGCGTTCCGAAGGTGTCGTTTCCGGACGAACTGCCGATCGCAGAGCACGTCGACGAGATTCGTCGATTGCTCGAGACACATCGCGTCGTGATCGTGGCCGGCGAGACCGGCTCCGGCAAAACCACGCAACTTCCGAAACTGTGCTTAGCCGCCGGGCTCGGCGTGCGCGGGTTGATCGGCCACACGCAGCCGCGTCGTATTGCTGCGCGCGCGGTGTCGAGACGGATCGCGGAGGAGTTGTCCGTGCCGTTGGGCCAACAGGTCGGCTATGCGGTGCGCTTCAGCGATCAGACGTCGGAAAGCACCTTGATCAAGGTGATGACCGACGGCTTGTTACTGAACGAAATCACCAGCGACAGGTGGCTGTCGAAC
>CAZLDA010000184.1:0-7301 GCA_964557875.1 uncultured Pseudomonadales bacterium
AAGCTCCACGTGTAGGTCACGATGTTGCCGTCGTCGTCGCGCGAACTGGCGCCGTCGAACGTCACGCTCAGCGGTGCTGCACCGTCGGAGGGCGTGACGGTGAAGGCTGGCTGCGGTAGCACATTCGCAAGTGTGCCGCCGGATCCACCGCCCGAACCGCCGCCGCAAGCGGCGACGAATAGTGCGAAAAAGCTCAGGGTGAAGAGGGCGTGGAGAGGGCGACGCATGGCGGCGCAGTCTCGCACAGGCAAACGAATCGGGCTGCTACAGGGAGAAGAAGCGCGAGGCGCTCCGAAGAGGCGCGGGTGCTGCCGGGCAATGCCCAACCCGCATCATCGACCAATACAGCCGACTAGCCTCCTCGGCAGGAACGAGAACGAACGGGAATAAAAGGGCGTGTCGCCGGCGGCAGCCGGCGAAGACAACTTCACTTCTGGGGGAAGGACACTTGAAAGGGAGGACTGCATCACGAAGTTGTACGCACGCCGAAACTGAAACTGGGTTCGATTATGTACAGTACAAATCGGATGTCAACAGGGTCTGTACAGTATTTGTATAGTTTTTCTCAAGTCACGGTTCGACGCGACTCGATCGCTGCGGCGAGCGCGCGTTCGAGTTGCGCGCGAGCGTAGGAAGCATCTTCGCGCAGGCGGTCGTACATCGGCGCGTCGTGTGATTCGGTGAGGCACTGCGTTGCGTAGTCGGCGAACGCATTCAGGTCGGTGATCAACGTGACGAGGTGGCGGGGTGCGTCGAAGCCGCGAGTGCGGGCGCGAGTTGCGATCTCGACAAGTTCGTGATCGGTGTAGCGACGCGGTGCAGCCCGTCCCGCGCGTACACCATCGCCGGCAGGCGTCGCGCACGCATGCATCAAATCCGTCCAGGTCAACGGCCACGCCAGCGCGGTTGCGCCGTGCTGATCGGTTGCGTTCGCAAGCGCTTCGCGACTGGCGAACTGGTAGATCACGAGCAGTCTGCAGTCGGGCGCGGCATTGCGAACTCGCTGGAGAACATCAGCGTTCAGACTGGGAATTTGCACGGCAACTGCGTCGAGCTGCGCGCGTTCCGCAGCCCGGCTCTGCACGAAATCATCGACGCTGACCCAGCGCTGATTGATCTCCGCGCGATCGGAATCGCCCGCTTCCTGTTCCAGAATCATCAGATTCGGCCCAACGAGACCGATCTGCGGCAAGCGATGCGGGCTGACCCGTGGACGGGTGATGCCGATGCGCGCGTCGAGTTGTTCCTCTGAAAGCTCGACGAGCGAAGAGATGGGATGTCCATCTTCGGTGAGCGCTTTGATTTTCTCGAGTCGCTTCAGCTGTGTGCGGCTGTAGTAGCGGGTGCGGCCCTCGCGTTCGGCCGGTGCCAATCCATGGCGCCGCTCCCACGCACGCAAACACTCCACGCTGATCCCCGTGAGTTTTGCGACGGTACCGATCCTGTACAGCTCGGTTTCGCTCAAGTCGTGCTCAGAATCTGGACAGGGGGATCGGATTGTACAGAACGGCCGTACACTGTCCAGTACGAGCGGACCAGCGGTACAGCGGTGAAAATGAAGGGGATTAAAGGATGGCGTGGTGACAGTACCTAGATACTGTCATCGCGGCGCTGGGAGGAGGGGAGAGAGACACCGCGCCACGCCATTACGTCGTTCGGAGTGGGGAGACCCCGAAAAACGAGGGCAGTCTACGGGCTCGAAGGGAGACTGGGAAGGAGAATCTGGGAATTTTTGTAACACGTCTGTTTCAGACGTTCCCGTATGTAGCGCGCGGATTCACTCCAGCCGCTGTTTTGAACAGAATGCCGGTGGGGGCGACCAAACGGTTGCAGGTTTGCACAGCACTGCACAGTAGTTTGCACAAGCGAGGGAGCGGGGAATGCAGAACAACATCGGCGCGTTTCTATCGAAGCGGGCGTATCTCAGTCCGGACGCCGACGCCTATGTCGACGGTGCTTCCCGGGAGCGGCTCAGCTTTCGCGCGCTTAATGCGCGCTGTAACCGTCTGGCGAACGCGCTGGTCGCAGATGGCGTGAAGATGGGCGAGCGCATCGGCTTGCTGATGATGAACAGCGCCGAGTTCATGGAAGCCTACTTTGCGTTGGCAAAGGTCGGGGCCGTGGTGGTTCCGCTCAACTGGCGGCTCGTTCCGGACGAACTCGAATTCATACTCAAGGACAGCGGCACCACGCGGCTGATATACGGCGAAGAGTTCCTGGACACCGTCGTGGAATTGCACGCGCGAGGTGCGAAAACGGACGTTGCGCAGTGGCTGCAGGTCGGCAGTCT
The DNA here is from genome assembly GCA_964557875.1 of uncultured Pseudomonadales bacterium. Lineage (GTDB taxonomy): Bacteria > Pseudomonadota > Gammaproteobacteria > Pseudomonadales > Azotimanducaceae > DATJGR01. The sequence goes on from CAZLDA010000184.1 coordinate 2,291, forward strand.
CAAACCGCTGACCGACTTTGCTCAGAGCTATCAACACTTTCGCGACGCGGCGTCCGACTCCGAACCGACCATCGCCGCGCGCGACGACGACCGCCTGTACATCATGTACACGTCAGGCACGACCGGTCTTCCGAAAGGCGTTGTTCATACACACGCGACAGCGGTGTGGGCTGTGCTGACGATTGCCGGGACGACGTACTATCAGGAACGCGAGCGCTACCTTGCTTGCTTACCGATGTTCCATGTTGGTGCGCTGACACCCCTCACCGTAAACGTCTACCGCGGCGCCGCGAGCATCGTGATGCGCACGTTCGACCCTGTGCGTGCGTGGGAGTTGATCGAGGCCGAGCGGATCACCTGCGGCCTCTGTGTGCCCGCGATGCTCAACTTCATGCTGCAGGTCGGCGACCTGTCTCGTTTCGATTACTCCACGTTGCGCTGGTGCATGTGCGGTGCGGCGCCGGTGCCGGAACCGTTGATCGAGGCTTACGCGAAACTCGGCATCGAGGTGCATCAGATCTACGGGCTCACCGAGAGTTGTGGGCCCGCGTGCCTGATCGACGCAGAACATGCCCTGAAGAAAATCGGCTCGACCGGCAAAGCGTTCTTTCACACCGACATTCGCGTGGTCAACGAGGCAGGCAAGGACTGTAGTGCGGGTGAACCCGGTGAGGTGCTCGTGCGCGGCCCGCACGTGATGCTCGGCTATTGGAACCGACCTGAGGCGACCGCGGAGACGATCGTCGACGGCTGGTTGCGTACTGGTGATGTCGCGGTTATGGACGACGATGGCTACATCTACATCCAGGACCGCATTAAGGACATGATCATTTCCGGCGGCGAAAACGTGTATCCGGCCGAGATCGAGAATGTTCTCATGGCTCATCCCGGAGTTGCGGAAGCGGCCGTCATCGGACAACCGAGCGAAAAGTGGGGCGAATCGCCGTTCGCGATCGTCGTTCGTAAAGACGATGCGCTCATCGAAAGGGACGTGATCGAGTTCTGCCGCGGTAGGCTGGCCGGATTCAAACAGCCGCGCGGCGTTGCGTTCGTCGCGGAAATCCCGCGCAATCCGAGCGGCAAGATCCTGAAGCGCGTTCTGCGCGATCGCTTTCCAGGTCCCGCACCCGTCTGAGAGGAACTAGTCGATGGAACTGGATGAATTGACCCGACGCCTGGTGCCGTTCTGCCAGCACCACTACGACGACCCGGACGCGCGCGTCTTCGATGTACACAAGATGCCCGGCCACGCCGGTTTCGCATACGGCTTCAGTGTGGCGAGCCGCAACGATCGCGAGGGCTGGTTCATCCGTTTGCCGCCGCCGAACGTGCAATGGAAAGGTACAGCGGACGTATTGCGTCAGGTCGAGGTGTTGAATGCACTCGACGGTACTACCGTGCCGCATTGCAGCGTGCGCTGGTCCGGAGCAGATACGCAGTGGTTCGGATGTCCTTACTTCATCGTGCCTAAACTCCAGGGCGATGTGCTGCGGTTGGGCGCGGGTGAGTGGGGAGCGGCGCTACCACACAACGTGCTGAACGATCTCGGCAACCAGGCGATGACCGCGCTCGCGAAAATTCATCGCATCGACTGGCGCAAGAAGACGCCGTATCTCGGCGATCCGATTCCGTTCGAAGACGACGTAGTGCGCTGGGACCGGTTTTACGAGCGCGCCGCGGATCCGGAACGTCTGGCGTTGGTGCCACAGGTGCGTAAACGTCTGCTCGATCGCTTGCCGAAGGATGCTCCCGTCGGCGTTTTTCACGGCGATTTCCAGACTGCGAACCTGTTCTGCTCGCCCAACGGAACGTTGCTGGCCGTAATCGACTGGGAACTCACCGGCGTGGGCGCGACCTTGAACGATGTCGGCTGGATCGCCACGTTCAGTGATCCCGCTGCGTGGCACAAAGGCACAGACGCGCGGCCGTCATTCCTCGATCCCGAAACGCTGATCGCGATGTACACCGATGCCTGGGGTAAACCATTGCCCGACATCAACTGGTTCCGTGCGCTGGCGGCGTACAAGTTCGCGATCATTACCGGCTTCAACTTGAGCCTGCATCGCCGCGGCAAGCGCGACGACCCGTTGTGGGAAGTCACCAAGTTGTCGATGGAACCGCTGGTGCAGCGCGCGCTCGATCTGCTTGATTGAGCAGGCTCAGCGAGCGAACCGGTCGTACGCGACCATCGCCCAAACGACCACAACCGTCGTCAGGCTGACGAACACCGCGGCCGACCCCATGTCTTTTGCCCGTCCCGCGAGTTCGTTCAGTTCCGGACTCGCGCGGTCGACCACCGCTTCGATCGCCGAGTTCAACAGCTCCGTTGTCAGCACGAACGCGAGCGTCGCGAGCAACAACGCAATCTCCGGAAGCGAACGCCCCAGCCAGAATGCCAAAGGGGCAAGCAGCGCCGCGAGCACGGTTTCCTGGCGAAATGCCGATTCGTTGCGCCATGCTGCCGACAAGCCTTTGAGCGTGTATCCGGTCGCATCGACGATGCGTTTGAACCCGGTGGCGCCCGGCTTCATCGGTAATCAGCCAAGCAGACGTTTGATCTCGGCGACCGCGGCGATGCCGGTCTCCGGATCGGCCGCTACCGGCATCAGGTTGAACAGTCGACAACCCGCATCCCGGTAGCGCGCCAGCGCTTCAGCGACAACTTCGGGTGTGCCGAACGGACTGTATTTTTCGAAACGCTCGAACGGAATACGGTAGAAGCGCTCCATGCCTTTGGCCAGACGCGCTCGCGCCTTAGCCGGATCGTTGTCGATACCGATCCACAGCTGGATGCCGTTGTGCATCGGTGCGGGTCTGCCGATCGCCGCCGCTCGTGCGGCGATTTCCGCCAGCGCTTGACCGTAGCGCTGCGGCGAACACCAGATGCCGAGCCAGCCGTCGCCGTATAGCGCGGTGCGCTGCATTGCCGCATCGGCGCGGCCGCCGACGAGAATAGGAATTGGGGATTCGGGCTTCGGTTGAATCCAGGCGCGTTCGAACTGGAAGAACTCGCCGGTGTGGTCGAGCGGTTCCCCGTCCAGCAAACGTCGCACGATCTGCAGCGATTCGTCCGTTCGGCGGCCACGCGTGCGCGGGTCGACGCCGCACATTGCGATTTCGTTGCGGTCTTCGCCGCCCACCCCAACGCCGAAGATGAGTTGGCCCGGTGCCGATTCGGCAATCGTCGCAAGTTGTCTCGCGACGGTGACGGGATGTCGCAAAGCAAGCAGGTACACACCCACGACCACCTTCAGCGCCGGATTGGTCGCCGTCAGAGTTGCAGCGTTGATCAACCCATCCATGCCGGTGCCGACGTGGAAGCTGACGTGATCGGCGATGAACACGTGATCCAGTCCGGCGGCGACGATTGATTCGATGAAGCGCGTTCGTTCCCGATGCGGTGCGCGGAGAATTTCCGGGGCGGCGAGCGTACCGACGCTCAGCGGAACCGGCCTCACGACTTGCGCAGATTGCGCGCCATGCGAAACGCGGACTCTTGCCCGCTGTAGTAGCCCGCGAGGTAGTCGCGTTCGTGATAGCCGCGTTCGCGATAGAACGAACGCGCGCCGGTGTTGCCGGCCCGTACCTCGAGTTCGATGCGAGTTATTCCGGCGGTGACTGCGGTTTCTTCGAGCCAGTCGAGCAGGTTCGAAGCAATGTTGCGGCGGCGCGCGCGAGGCTGCACAGCGAGCAACATCAGGTGCGCGGTTTCGAGGCCATAGGTCATGACTCCGAAGCCGAGTACGTCACCATCGCGGTAGGGTGACGGCGTAGGCGCGTCCTGTTGCCGCAGTGCCTGCGTGCGTGCGCACAGCACAACCGTCTCTTTGTCGAGTATCAGCCCGCGGATCTGCGCGTTCTGCCAGCGCCAGTGCAGACCGTGTTCGATGTAGTCGCGCGACATGCGCGCAAGCAGCGGTGCTTCCGTTACTCGCGCGAGGCCGAGTTCTATGGCAAGGGTTTCGGACATGGAATGCATTATCGCCACAGCTTCGAAATGCGGGCAATACTCCACGCCGAATATCTGATTCGAGCCGACACGATCAGCCTGCGGGGTTCGGCTTCGCGCCGTTCGGGCTTCGGAACGCGACCTTCAACGTTCGCGTGTTGAAACGCCATCCGGCATCGGTCAGCACGAACGTGTCGTCGTAGTGGCCCACGGCGGTGGGAAGCGTCGACGCAACCGGTATGTCGGCGCGCAGGCTTTCAGTACCCACATGCCGGTACAACGTCAGGTACGAAATGCCGCGTGCGTGTTGCGAGTCCTGCACCTCGATGAAAATGTTGGTGAGGACGTGGCGGGAGCGGATTTCGTCGGATCGCTTGTGCATCGACTCGCGGATCGCCTTCTTGCCCTTGATCTGCATTCCAAGATCCAGAAGGGCATCGTCGGTGAAAAGCTCGACGAAGGCGTCGTAGTCGCGGAAATCGACTGCGCGTGCGTAGGCGATCGAGAGCTGTTCACAAGCACGCTCGATGATCATCCGTTTGATCGGGGCGAGATCTGAATCAGGCATCGGACGTTCCGGGGTCGGTCAGCTGTCCAGCGTCATGTATACGTTCGAGCCAGCCTAACGCAGCCGCGTGTAACGGGTCGCGCCCGTCTTTGTATCCGTAGTAAGCAGATCCAACGGCATACGCAATTCCCCATTGCCGCAGACGAGCCCAATCGTCTGATGCAAGGGTTTGGCCCCATTCGGGCAAGGCCGCGCGGACCGCTCGATCGCCGCCCCAGGCCCATAAGCCGACCAGGTCCGCGATGCGGTTTCCCCAACCGGCGTCGCCCCAGTCGATGATCGAGACGATTTCGCTGCGGCTGCGATCCACCAGAATGTGCTCCACGCCGAGATCGCCGTGCTGGAAACTCGGCGGCTCGTGATCGATGGCCGGCGCGCGCTCGAGTGCCATTCGACATCCCTCTGCGATTGCCGGCGGCAGCGCCACGCTCGATTCGTCGAGTTCCTGCCGGAAGGCGATGAGGTCAGACGGGAATTGATCGTGATACGTGCGG
>CAZLDA010000185.1:0-7294 GCA_964557875.1 uncultured Pseudomonadales bacterium
CGGTTCATTCAGTCGGGCTCGATTTGACAATGAGGGGACAGTGACGCGACCAAGGCCTGCGTCGCATGAGATGTCGCGCGGGTTGCAGCGTTGCAGGCGGGGTAGCGGCTGCCGCTACCTTGGACCATCGCCCCAATCAATCCCGACGCCTTCAGCCGACAAACGCGTTCAGTTCTGGACGCACCCCGCTCGATCTGGGTCGCACCGTGGCCCTCAACTCGATCTCATCAACCCCTCAATCGAAATTTTGATTTGGGCGATGGTCCAAATGCCGGCGGCCGCAACAGCCCAACCGACGCGACGTGATGGACGCCGCCGGCACTGACCCCGGTGCCACCCTCATCGTCAAACCAACCCCGACTCAACCAATCGATCAGCCCGATCGTCCGCGAGATCAGTCCTGCAAAACGCGCGGGACGCATCGAATTGATTCGGGCCATGTTCCAATTGCGCAGCCAACAGCCTTCGACATCCGAAGCCATCTCCTCAACCAAACCAGGAATCGCGACCGAACCGCCCCTCAAGGGGCGATGCTCGCGTCAGAACACTTCTTTGACGTACTTGTACGAATACTCCGGATCGACGTAGTCGCCGGGCTTTTGCCGCTTCGGGAACTCGATCTTCTCGCGCGGCAATTCCTCATAAGGAATCTTGCTCAGCAGGTGCGTGATGATGTTCAGGCGGCCGCGTCGCTTGTCGTCGGTTCTTGCGACGTACCAGGGTGCGATGCCCGTATCGGAGGCAACGAACATGTCGTCGCGCGCGCGCGAATAGTCATACCAGCGGCTATAGGACTTGAGATCCATCGGTGACAGCTTCCAGATCTTGCGAGGATCATCGACACGCGATTCCAGTCGGCGCGTCTGTTCTTCTTCGCTCACTTCCAGCCAGTACTTCAGCAGGATGATTCCGGAATCGACCATCACTCTTTCAAACGCCGGAACCATCTGCAGAAACTTCTTCACCAGGGCCTCGTCGGTGAAGCCCATCACGCGCTCAACGCCCGCGCGGTTGTACCAGCTGCGGTCGAAGATCACGACCTCGCCGGCCGCCGGAAGATGCGGCAGATAACGCTGCACGTACATCTGACTCTTTTCGCGTTCGGTCGGCGCGGGCAGCGCGATCACTCGAAATACCCGTGGACTGACGCGTTCGGTGATTGCCTTGATGGTGCCGCCCTTCCCTGCACCGTCGCGTCCTTCGAACACGACGCATACCTTGAGCCCCGCATGCACCACCCACTGCTGCAGCTTCACCAGTTCGCCGTGCAGTCGTTCCAGCTCCTTCTCGTACTTCTTCTCCTTCATCTTCTTGCGCGGTTCAGCGCCGCCGCTATCGCCTTCGTCGTGTTTCATTTGTCTGCTCCTTCATCATCCCGGGTTGCGAAGTGTGCAACCGCCGTTTCAAGGTTGAACAACAATCGTTCGCTGCCCAGCGTTTCGCCGAGCGGCGAGCGGCGCACCATATCGAGAACCGCGGGGCTCAGCCCGCACAGCACGATTTGGACTCCCGCCTCGCGCTGTCGTTTCTCTGCCTCGATGAGCGTCTTTAGCGCGGAGTATTCGATATCGAACACGCCGCTGAAATCGAAGATCACCACCTGCGGCTTCGTGTCGCCCGCAAGCGCGCGAAACCGCTCGATTACCCGTTCCGTATTGAGGAAAAACAGCCGTCCTTCCACACGCAGCAGCAGTACTCCCGGCAGGGTTTCGTCGTCAGGATGTTCGTCGGAGCGCGGCCGGAACACATTGGTGCCTCGTTTGCGGCCGAGTGCGTACACCGGCGGATTGGTACTTTGATGCGCGAGCGCAAGCAAGGACACCACGATGGCAACGAGGATGCCCTTCAGCGTGCCGAACAGCATCACACCGGCAAATGCCGCAATCGCCCAGATGAACTCGGTGCGACGGATCGCCAGAATGTCGCGAAAGTCCGCCGGTTGAATCAATCCTACGGAATACACGATGACCACGGCCGCAAGCGTTGCGTGCGGCATCATCCCGATCATCGGTGAGAGGAACAGCATCGTCACAACCGTCATCGAGGCGGTGACGACACCGGCCAGCTGGCTGCGCGCGCCGGTCAGTCTATTGACGGCGGTCTGCGACGTGCCGCCGCCTGCCGGCATCGAACCCAGCAACGCGCCGCCGACATTCGCGAGACCGGTCGCCAGCAATTCCACGTTGGGGCGCGGCACGGGTTCGTCGTTGGCGGCAAACGCGCGGCCGGCCGCGATGGTTTCGGTAAAGCTCATCAATGCGATACCCACCGCACCGGGCCACAGCGCTTCAGCGAGCGACAGATCCGGTATGACAAAAGAAGGCAGGCCGCTCGGAATCGTGCCAACCAGTTCGATGCCCTGGCTTTGCCAGGCAAACAGCCAAGCTCCGGCGATGGCGCCCGCAACCGCGATCAAAGGTGCGGGCCAGCGCGGCCTGAAATGTTCGATCGCGGAGAGAACCACGATCGTTCCGACACCCACCGCGAACGTCGGCCATGAAAGGTGCCCGATGCCGAGCCCGGTCGAGACCACGTTCTCCAGGAACGTTCCCTTCGTGAAGTGGATGCCGAGGATCTTCGGCAACTGGTCGACGATGATCACCACCGCGATGCCGGCCTTGAAGCCCACCAGAACCGGCGCGGAGATGAAGTTCGCGACGAAGCCGAGCCGTAACGCGGAAGCAATCAACAGCACGCCCCCGACCATAGCCGTTAGCAGCGCGGTTGCCTGCAGCAGCTTCGCCGGATCGCCATCTGGCACCACAGCGCCGAGTTGCGCGCCGGTGAGGATCGCGAGGGTAGTCGTAGTGCTTACGCTGAGCGGCCGAGACGTACCGAGCATCGCGTAAACGAGCATCGGCACGAATGCCGTGTACAGGCCCACTTCGATCGGCAGACCCGCTACCGTCGCGTAGGCCATCGACTTCGGAATGACCACAGCCGCCGTGGTGAGCCCGGCAATCAGGTCCGCGGCCCGACTAGGCCGGTCCGGTCGCGGCTGAGTCGCGATTGCGGCGGTCACTTACCTTTTTCGTTTTCGAGACCTTTCGCGGTGATCTCGTTGTACAAACTGACGAGTTGCGCCACGAGCGGTTGGTACTTGGGATTCCTCTCCACCACCGGGCGCACCTCTTCAGCGTCGTGTATTACACGCTTCAGGAACTCGATGTCGTCCGGGGTGAGGCGCTCGCCGGCGTCTATACGGCTCTTGATCGCCAGCGCCCGTGGCAGCCGGAATCGCTCTAATCGCTCGAGCAGTGCTTGGATGGTGCCGGCGTCTTCGCCTTTGGACATGGTCGCGGTCTCCCTCGGCTGCGGGTTCGATGAGTAGCACCCGAAAAGGGTGACAGTAGCCCCATGTTAAGGTCACTCGCGATCCGCGTCTTGTCCAAACGAGTAAGCGGCAAGGCTCAACTCGCCGCGCTGGCTACGGACGACTGACCGCCCCGCCCTCCCCAATCGCCACGGCGCCGGACTGGCGACCGAAAGGCTCTACAACTGACGGACGCGCACGGAAACCAACGCATCCGCGGCTGAGCACACTCGTTACCACGGACTCCACTGATTGTTGTGATTGCGCTTCGACTTCGTCGCAGCTGGTGGTACAACCGGCGAACCTGCCGAAGCGATGCTGGGCAGCACGCTGATCGTCGCAATCAACGGCGCCGTGTACGCGGCTTTGATGAGAAACTTCCTGCGCGACTTGCTGACTTCCTCGGCTTTCATTCCTGACCCCTTCAAAAAAAACCGTTAGCAATGTGACTGGGGTCGGATTCTAGAGTGCGTCCTGCTTCCACCTCTTGTGCGGTTGTGGCGTCGATGTCAGAGGCGTGTAACTTCCGGATCTGGCGCGCCGCCCACTTTTTGGGGTGCGACTGTGACCAGGTTCGAAGTCCGCCCTCGAGCGAACAGCGACTTCAGCACTGAACGATATACTGACGTCGGCCACCCACGATCATGAATCTTGCAACCGATCGACCTAACCGTCTTCAACGTGCGCTGGCGCATTCTCTGCGCCGATCATGCGGCGAACGACCTGCTGCGGCTCAACTTTGGCGAGTTCCTGAGCCCTACCAGCGCACAGCCCGACGAGTCGATTCGAATCGAAGCCGGCACGGCAACGCGATGGCAGCTCGTCCACAGGGATGACGAGCCTTTACCGATCGCGGATACGTACGGCTTGCTGTACTGCGTCGAAAAAACTCTGACCATCGCAACACAACGTCATCGGCCCGATCTGTTCTTCCTGCACGCCGCCGCACTGGCAATCGACGGGAATGCGGTGCTACTGATCGCTTCCTCCGGCTCCGGAAAATCGACGACCGCCTGGGCCATGACACAACGCGGTTTCAGCTATCTGAGCGACGAGCTCGCACCCATCGATCTGCCTGCCATGACAGTTCACCCGTACCCTCACGCGCTGTGTTTGAAGAGCGTTCCACCCTCGCCGTTTGCATTGCCTCCGACAACCATAGTCACCGCGCATACGATGCATGTTCCAACCGACTCGATGGCAAACGTGTGTCGGCGCCCCACTGCGTTATGTGCCGTGTTCTTCAATCAGTACGATGCAAGCGCATCGGCGCCGTCAGTGAGGCCAATAGGCGCCGGTGAAGCGACCGCATCGATCTATCGCAATGGGTTGAACCAACTTGCGCACGAAGGGGCCGGTCTCGCGGCAGCCGCAAAAATCGCCAGTGCCGGCGAATGTTACCAGTTGATTACAAACGATCTCGATCGCAGCTGCGCCCTGGTCCTGGAGACTCTTCAATCGAACCGATGCGTTCAGACGCGTTGAACGTCTGCGGTGCCGGCTTGCGGCACGCCGATCAACCCAATTTTCGCGAGGAGCCCTGCCGTGTCTTCGACGTCGCGCAAGGCGGTCGATTCATCGACGTCGAAGCAGGACGAGAGTTCGGCGGCGATGGCCGCCGCTGTCCTGCCATCACAGCGTTGGTAGATCCATGCCGCCGTCGCGTTAAGCCGATGCAGCCGACCACTGCTCTGCTCGAGAAGCAGCAATTCGTCACCGACGACCTGCTCGACAGGCTGCACACAACGCAACAACTTCATGGTGAGACTCTGGCGCATTCGGCCGCGCAATTTGTCGGGGAGTTTTGGTGAGTTCGCCCCGACTCTGTGAACTTCCCGCGACTCCGCGCGTGTTTACGCCTGCTGAGGAGCTATTAATCACCTGCCTTAAGCGCGCACTCGGGGACAACGCGGCCTTTGAATCACCGAGCATGGTCGAGTGGACGAGTTTCATCTCCCTGGCGCGACGGGAGGGTGTGCTTCATTGGTTCGCGCTTGTGCCCACACTCACACCGATACTGCCTGTTGCGGTGCTCGAGGCAGCACGCAACGAGCATGCGCTTACGGCTCAGCGCAATCTTCTGTTGAGCGCAGAACTCGTGCGGCTGGTCGGCTACTTTCGTCGAGCCGGCATTCGAGTGCTGGCATTCAAAGGCGTGATCGCCGCGGTGCAGTTCCATGGGAGTCTCGCGGACCGACCCAGCGGCGATCTCGACCTTCTGGTCCGGCCGCGCGACTACACTCGCGCTGCCGACTTACTTGTCGAGGCCGGCTACGACCCCGGCGTCGAATATCCGGCTTCTCTTCAACGTGCGTTTTCGAATCCGCAGAAGGGCACAGACGTTGACCTGCATTGGGGAGTCCCGCCGGTACTGCCGCGCTTCAGCAGCCGCGCTCTCTGGCGTCACTGCACCGACATCGAGCTGATTGGCACCACCGTGCCGACGTTCGACCGCAGTTCGGCGATGGCCGTAGCCGCAATCAACGCCGTCAAGGCCTACTGGAACGTATCGCTCCGTCAGCACATCGATGTCGCCGTTTCGCTACGAGATCTGAGCGTTGAGGAGTGGCAAGCACTCCTGAGGCGATCGAAGCGCATCGGTTGTTTCAACTGCGTGTTGGCGGCCGCCTATGTGTGCGACTCTCTGTTTCCCACTGTTCTTCCGTCTCACATCAGGTCAGATGTCCGACTCAGTTCGCTCGCCACGCTTATCGCCAATGAGATTACTCAGCACCTGTTCGACCACTCGCGCAGCGCGCCGCCCACGCGCGTGTTTGCAACGAGAGCGGACTATGACTCGGCTCTGGATGGCCGACCCTTCGGACCCGTTGTGGATCGGTTGCGGCGGGCCGTCACGCCGAACTCAGCCGACGAGGAATGGCTCGAACTGCCCTCGCGCCTGAGTTTCCTGCGCTACCTCTTGAGGCCCGTGCGCCTTCTCCTCCGGGGTCGGCGCAGAGTTGACTGAGCGGGGGCTGATTCCAGGTGTCAGGCAACGACGCTCGAACCGACCGTCTCGAACCTGCAACGGTGGCGACCCGGCGACTTGTAACATCCGGATGATAAGATCGCCGGCCAAATGAGGAGACCTAGTGGCCGCAATGCCTGCTGACGCGACATCGTCACCGACGAACTACACGGTAATCGGGGGCTACATCGGCGCTGTCATCCGTGCTCTGGAAGCGCGCGGAGTCCGGACGGAGACGATTCTCACTGCGGCCGGCCTCGACGCCACGCCCAACAACGATCCTTTGAACCGAGTGCCGCTCGGCACCGTTCATCGGCTGCTGAATGCCGCCGTCGGACTCACCAATGATCCCTACATCGGGCTTTACGCGGCCAACTTCCTCCACGCGTCGAACCTCCATGCGCTCGGGTACGCACTGACCGCCAGCAGCAGCGTGCGCGAGCTCCTGGAGCGACTGGTGCGTTACTTCAGGCTGCTGACGGGTACGAGCCGACCCAAGTTGAGCGAGTCCGACGGCGCCGTCTCGCTGGAGTTCGTGCAGAACGCCCCGACGCCGCACCTTACCGACGACATCTTCGGACTCTTTCTCGTCAACCTGATCCTGGAACTCTCAGACGGAAAGATCCGCCCGACACAGATCCGGCTTTACCGCCCTCTGCCGCCGGACGACGGCGTCCGCCACCGCCGCGCGTTCGGTTGTCCAATGGAGTTCGGCGCCACCCACTCGATACTCACATTTGACGCCCACGAGATCGACCTACCGCTCCCGGGTGGCAGCCGTGATCTTGCACAGCAGAACGAGAGGATCGTCATCGCGCATCTGACAAAACTCGACCGTTGCGACATTCAAACGCGGGTGCGCGCACTCCTGCTGCAACTGCTGCCCTCAGGGAATGTGACGAAGGAAGACGTCGCAAAGCGCCTCTGCATGAGCCCGCGCACGCTGCAAATCAAACTGTCGAAGAGTCAGACTACGTTCCAGGACGTGGTCAACGAGACGCGCCGCGCTCTGG
>CAZLDA010000186.1:0-7263 GCA_964557875.1 uncultured Pseudomonadales bacterium
CGAAGGATCAGAACGGCCAGGGTGTTGTCGGCGAAGTAGTATTTCCGAACACCGTGCCGCCGTTCTTCCGCAAGAGCATCGTCACGGCGCAACCGCCGCGACCCGAACACTATGAACAGGCCTTGGCCGGCATCCGCGCGCACAACCGCTGGCTGAAGGATTTCTGCGCGGAAGACCCGGTGCGGCGCGCCGGCATCGGCCTCATTCTTCCCAACGACCTCGATGAGGCGATAAAAGACATCGAGTTCATCGCGAAGGCCGGTCTGCGCGGCGGCGTGCTGCTGCCGCTGATCCCACCCGACTGCCCCTGGCTGAAACCGTTGTACGACCCCGCGTGGGATCGGGTTTACGCGGCCATTCAGGACCACGACCTCGTGATGAATCAGCATTCGGGACAAGGTTCGCCAAACTACGGCGAAGGTCCGGTACCGGAGGCGTTGTGGATTTCCGAAGTGACGTTCTATTGCCAGACCGGCTTCCGGCACCTGCTGATGAGCGGCGCCTACGAGAAATTCCCGAAGCTCAAGTACATCCTCACGGAAAGCGGCTGCGGCTGGGTGGGCGACATGCTGAAGGCACTCGATCGCATCCACATGGGCTTCGTACACGGCGCCATCGGTGAGATGACGTACAAAGGCATGGAGTGGGTGTTGAAGGAAAAACCGAGCGATTACGCGGCGCGCAACTGCTGGTATGGCGCGAGCTTCCCGAGCCCCGCCGATCTGAACGGGATCGACGCCATCGGCGAAGACCGCGTGCTGTGGGGCAACGACTACCCGCACTACGAAGGCACCTTCCCGTACAACCTCGAATCGTTGCGGCTCACCTTCTCGGACATGCCCGAAACGCGCCGCCGCAAAGTGCTGGGTGAGAACGCGGCAAAGCTGTACAACTTCGATCTCGAGAAGCTGAAGCCGCTTGCCGCGCAATTCGGTCCGACGCCTTCACAGGTGAACACACCGCTCGCGCGCGACGAAATTCCGCGCGATTCGACGTGCTACCTGTCCCAGAACGCGCAGCACGGCATCTGATCATGGCCATGCCCGCCGCAATCGGTCCAAACGGGATTGGAATAGTCGACACGATGATCGGCTTCCCCGCCGACGACTTCAAAATGTACGACTTCATCCGAGAGCAGCTGAAAGACCCTTCGGCGAAGTTCGATTTCCCTGTGGAATACATGTTCAAGAACGTGCCCAAAGAGCTATACGGCAAAGGCGATCCGATTGCCGTAACGCTGCACGAGATGGACCGCTTCGGTGTAGAGGTGGGAGTGATCGGCATCGGCGGCGACGTCAGCCGCAAAGCGTTGAAAGAGCATCCCGATCGTTTTGTCGCACAAGGCTCCGTGGACCCCAACAAGGGCATGGAGGGGATTCGCGACATGGTTCGCCAGTATGAAGAGTTCGGCGTGCGATCGTTCGGCGCGTTCAACGCGGGGTACAACCCGCAGGTGGGCATCGGCGACGCGAAGATGTATCCGATCTATGCAAAGTGTGTGGAACTCGGCGTGCCGATCTTCTCGTGCGCGGGCGTGCCCGGGCCGCGTTTTCCCATGTGGCCGCAGAAGGTCGAGCTCATAGATCAGGTGATGTACGACTTCCCGGACCTCGTGTTCGTCACCCGGCATGGTTGCGAGCCGTGGGAAGACCTCGCGATCAAACTGATGCTGAAGTGGCCGAACCTCTACTACTCCACCTCGGCGTTCGCGCCGAAGCATTACCCGAAAGCGATCGTCGATTATGCGAACACGCGCGGCGCGGAAAAGATCATCTACGCCGGCTACTTCCCGATGGGCTTGTCGCTCGAACGCATCATGACCGACATGCGCGACGTGCCGTTCAAAGACTCCGTGTGGCCGAAGTTCCTGCGCGACAACGCACGTAAGGTGCTGAAGTTGGGCACACATCCATGATCGATCCGCGTCTGCCGCTGGCGGAACTGCATCTGCATCTCTACGGAACGATCCGCGCCGACGACTATCTCGAGCGGCTCGGTGCGCGTGCCGCCGACATCGATTGGGGCTTCTACGAGAAGACCTTCGAGCGCGCATACGGCGACCGCCCACCTGTTCGCGCCATTCTCGAACGCCATCTGTCCGGTGATCCCGATGCTGCATCGGCGTTCCGCGACCTGTTCGTGTTCGGTGATGCAGACGCAGGGAATTTCCAGCGCTTTCAGGCGAAGTTCAATCTGCTCATCAACGGCAGCGAGTTGATGAATGCAGCCTTCTTTCTAGCAAGAGGGGGCGTTCATGCCGACCCGGTGCCGCCGGTCGCTGAAGAGATCGACTTCTTCGTGGCCCGCATGCTCGAAGATCAGCGCCGCCAGGGTATCGGTTACGCCGAGCAACGTATGTTGTTCGGCGCGAACTTCCCCATCGAGATGATGCGTCGCCTGTCCATACCCATTCTCGAACGTTATGCGGCCGCGACGCGCGAAGGCTTCACCGCCCGCCTCGCGCTCGGCTTGCCGCGCGCGGATCCCTGGCCCTGCTTCGAACTGGTAAAGGAGCTCGCCCTCGGTCCTCACGGCGAACACGTCACCGGTGTCGATTTCTGTAACATCGAAGAAGGTTTCCCGCCGAAACACAAACGCGAGTTCTTCGCCGCAGTGCACGACTGGAACGACCGCCACCCGGAGCACGCGTTGGCGATTCTCTATCACGTCGGCGAGAGCTTCACCGACAAGTCGCTGGAAAGCGCGGTGCGTTGGGTGCACGAAGCCGCCGACTACGGCGCGCACCGATTGGGCCATGCCATCGCACTGGGTGTGGACCCCGACGTGTACGGTGTGCACCAGCGCAGCGAGTCGGTGTATGAACGCCTCGACCAGATCGAGTACGACCTCGCGCACGAGCGTGGATTGCAGAAGCATGGTGTGCGCATCGATACGAATGCGCTGCGCAAGGAACGCGACGAGTTGCGTGCACGATCACCGGCTGAACGGGTTACGCATCGCTATGACGCAGCTCGCGCAATCGACGTTCGGGCGCGCCAGGAGTACGCAATGGCGTGCATCGCCAGAACGCGCGCGGTGGTCGAAGTGTGTCCCACCTCGAACCTGCGCATAGGCGGCATCGCCGACGCACAGCATCATCCCGTGCACCGGTTCATCGACGCCGGCGTGCCGTTCGTGGTCGCCAGTGACGATCCGGGGATTTTCGACACGACGGTGCGGGACGAACTCGCGTGGGTGGCGCGAGAAGCCGGCTTGGAGGAAGGCGCGGTCGAAGACCTGATCGCTCGCGCCTGGCGCTCGCGCTCGGAGATTCTGACGGGGCGCGAGTGTCTCTGAGCTTCGTTCGGGCGATCAGATCGCCGAGATCGCGAACGTCACGTAGCCGCACACCACCACCATCAGAACCAGCGCGAGCATGAACACAAAGTCTGCAACGCGCTCGACGGTGTGCATCCGGCGAACGGTGCGCGTACGCAGTGCCCAGTACGACAGCAGACACGAGACCAGGAAGAGAAGCGAGTCCAACGCGAGCAGGTCGTCGGCGATGGTGTCGGCTTTCTGGATCGTGATCACGACGCGCAGCAGGCCAATTACGGTCAGACATACACCGACCATCGCGGCCGAGACGGAGAGGATGTGTACGCTGATGTCTTCTTCGAGATATCGGCTGTGGCCTTCTTTGTTCGTTGTTCTCACCGATGTCTCCTAAAGATGTCTCCTAAACATGTGCAGCCGGTTCCTGCACGCAGAACTCGTTGCCTTCCGGGTCGAGCATCACGGTGTATGTATCGCGTACATCCCTGACGGACGCGCCGAGGCGCTGCAAGCGCTCCACTTCTTCGCGGCGCGAAGCGCAACGCAAATCCAGGTGAATCCGGTTCCTGCCGACTTTACTTTGCCGCGTCAACTGAAAGAACAATGTCGGCCCCGCTCCATCGAGCGCTACTGACGGATCGGTTTCGGGCGTAAGCCCGCGACTGGCCAGATCCGCTAGATCTTTTTCGCCGTAGGGCCGCACTTCGTAGTCGTCGAGCACAGCCGCCCAGAAGCGCGCGAGCGCCGGCGGATTCAGTGAATCGACAACGATTTCCTTGATTCGTGCCACGCATGGCTGCCCTGTCGAACGACGCGCAATTCTTACAAATCCCGGTAGGAGTTGCCGTCAGATTTTTTTGGAGCGGCGTTCTGCACCGCGAACCGTGTGGCTTCGTGCAGGAGGCACGGCGATTGCTGTTTCCGGTCGAGCCGTCGCCTTTCGGCGTCGGCAATCAACGTTTACGGAGAGAGAGTCACCATGAAACTACGCTGGATCGCGTTTGCCTTCACACTCGTTGCAGGCCTTCCTTCAACAAACGTCTGGGCTGCTCAAGAGGCCGGAGACAGATCCTTCACCATTTCCGGAACCGGTGCGAGCGACAAAGACTTCGACAACACCACGTTCGGCACCACCGGTCAGATGGGATGGTTCTTATCGAACCACGTGGAACTCGGGATTCGCCAGAGTGTGAATGTGCTGGCGGTCGACAACGCCGACGACCGCTGGGCCGGCGCGACGCGCGGCTTTGCCGACTACCACTTCGGCCAAGCCTCGATAGTGCCGTTTCTCGGCGCCAATCTCGGCGCAATCTACGGTGAAGACGTGCACGACACCGGCGCCGCGGGTTTGGAAGGCGGGCTGAAGTTCTACGTGAAAGACAAGACCTTCATCGCCCTGCAGGTCGAGTACAACTGGCTGTTCGACAACAGCGACCAGATCGACAACCAGTTCGACGATGGCGCGTTCTTCTACGCCCTGGGAGTGGGGTTCAACTTCTGACGCAACTTTTGATTTGAAAGCGGCTAACGTATGCGCAATGTTCAGTTGCGCATACGTGCCGTGCCCCTAACGCCCCGTACCGCCCGCCTCGTTCTCGTTTCCGCTACAGGCACGTACCTGGGAACGTTGCCGCCGCTAGCAGTGGCCACACCGTGGTGGCAGGACATCGCACCGGTGATCAGCGCCGTGCGCGAGAAGTACGGCATCGACGTCGTAGTGCTGCGAATGCTCGCAAACGAACGGCCTCAAATGCCGGGCGGCGAAGTGACATATCTCGCGCAGGCCCATGCCGGACTCGAATCGAAGTGGCTGTCGCGCGAACCGTGGGGAGCACTCGACGAGCAGCCGTTAAGGCATGCCTACGCGCGTCCGGGTGGGCCCGATGCCGACATCGCGTGGGCACTAACGGTGCTTGAACGCCGCGGCATGCGGATGTCCGCACCGCCGGAACAGATTAGAACCTGGAACCTCTCCAGCGTGTGGCGTTTGCCTGTCGGCGATCAGTACGCGTGGCTCAAGGTAGTGCCGCCGTTCATGGTGCGCGAAGGACGCCTGCTGACCGAACTGGCCGGCTCACCGGTGCCTACCGTGCTCGGCCATGATGGCGGCCGGTGTCTGTTGGCCGAGGTCGCGGGCACGGATCTCTACGACGCAACACCCGCGCAACTCATCGACATGGTGACGCTGCTGGTTCGCTTGCAGTTGCCGTGGGTCAAACGGCTCGACTCGCTGCTGGCGCTCGGCCTTCCGGACTGGCGCTCAGCGGTGGTGACGCACGACATCGCGGAAGTTCTACGCCGGACTGCATCCGAACTCGCCAACGACGACGTTCAGGTGCTCACCGGATTTGTAGCAGACCTGCCGGATCGCTTCCGTGCCATTGCGAACTGCGGCATTCCCGACACGTTGGTGCACGGCGACTTTCATCCGGGCAATTTTCGTGGAGAGGGCACCACCCTGACGCTGCTCGATTGGGGCGACAGCGGTGTGGGTCACCCGCTGCTCGATCAGTCGGCGTTTCTTGAGCGTGTTCCCGCAGCGCATGCCGACGCGGTTCGTGCGCATTGGGCGCAACAATGGCGAACGGCGTTTCCGGGCTCCGATCCGAACGCTGCGGCCGAACTGCTGGCGCCGATCGCCGCGGCGCGCCGCGCCGCGATCTATCGACGTTTTCTCGACCACATCGAACCGGCGGAACATCCCTACCATCGCACCGATCCGGCCGACTGGTTGCGGGAAACCGCCGCGTTATTGCGCGCGGAAGGTGCGCTGACGTTAAGCCTACAAGTGAGCGAGTAGGTTTCTTCACGCCCTCGTGCAGTCGTTGGGCGTCCGGAGCGACCGTGACGAGACATCATCCACGATTCAAGATTCAGAGGTCATTCCACACAAACGAGCTCCACGCGACGGTTGCGCGCTCTGCCCGCCAATGTGTCATTGCTTTCGATCGGTTTGCGCTCGCCATAACCCGTCGTAGAGAGCTTGGTTGCATCCACACCGAAGTCACGCACGAGGATGGCCTCTACAGCGGCCGCACGGCGCGCTGAAAGATCATCGTTGTAGGTATCGCCACCCACACTGTCAGTGTGTCCTTCGATCTGGAGGTGCCGCTGCGGCAACTTATCGAGGACTGTGGCGATTTCCTCCAGCGCAGGCCGCGACTGCGGCTTGACGGTGGCCTGATTGAAGTCGAAATAGATGCCCGGGACTTCGGCCCGGCAGTCTTTGTCGAGCGCCTCGGCCAGAGACGCCTCACGTGGAAGCACGATCCGAACGATCTCGCGGGTAAAGTCGGCCTTGAACGGAAATCCGCCGTTGCGCGGGCCATAGGAAAGCCGCAGCGAGAGTGGATAGCGGGGATGATTGAAGATGACAGTCTCGAACGGACGAGTCGCGTTGCCGAGTGACATCTGCCCCGTTGCGTGTACGGCGTCGAGCACCACGCGTTCGTCATTTATCAGGACTGGGAACGCAACGTTCGCGGGGTTGCTTCGCATCAGCGTACCTGACACCACCGGCTGACTGGCGAAATTTCGGAACGAATACGCCGTCGAGCCCGCGTTGGATCCCGGCTGCGTCGAAACCGTCCATGGAGGCTGTTTGGTCAACCCCCTCTGCGCTCACGCCAGTGATCGTGACGACCACCTCGTAGTCTCCCTGAAGAATGTTCGCCTTCGTCGATTGTTGGTGTACCGCGGAATTTTCCACCGCGAGAACGAAGGTTACACCGGGCGCGATCGGAATCTCCGGGTTGCTACCGTGCGCCAGCACCGCACTGAGTGACAGGGCAAGCACGCAGCATGCGCGGGGCAAAGTGGATTGCTTCGCTCTCGCGGGCACCGTAGTCAGCGCGCTCGCGGTACGCGTCGGGATGTTCATGGAGCGCCGAACTGGAACCATGGTTGATCCTTAGGCGGGTTCCTGGTGATGCCACGAAAGCGGTGAGAGCCGATCACGAAGCCCGTCTCTGACGTCGCATCCTCCCC
>CAZLDA010000187.1:0-7235 GCA_964557875.1 uncultured Pseudomonadales bacterium
TCGCCGATCGAGACGTGCATGTGCGTGCCGCTGCCCGGGAGATTCGCGAACGGTTTGGGCATGAACGAGCAGATCAGGCCGAGTTCGTTCGCGATCTCGCTCGCCGCCATCTTGAAGAACACATAGTGGTCACACGACGTCAGGCAATCGGTGTACGTGTAGTTCATCTCGAACTGGCCGTTCGCGTCTTCGTGGTCGATCTGATAGACGTCGATGCCGGTTGCACGCAGCGCGTTCGACAGTTTCTCGAGGAACACGCGCGAACGCGACAGACCCTTGTAGTCGTAACACGGCTTGGCTTGTGTATCGCTAGCGTCGCATGGCTCGATCATTCCGCTGACGTTGCGCTTCAGCAGCGAGAACTCCGGTTCGAGGCCGGTGAACATCGTCCAACCGTGTGCATTGAGGCGCGAAATCTGTCTGCGCAGCAGCACGCGGCTGTCGTAGGGCCACGGTTCGCCGTCGACGTGCCCTTCGCACACGATGCGTGCGAGGCCCGGTTGCCACGGCACCAGTGAAATGGTCTGCAGATCGCCGCGCGCCATGAAATCGGGGCCGTGCGGTTCGATGCCGACGCCCCAGATCGCGAAGCCCGCGAAGCCGGCGCCTTCCGTCAGCACCGAATTCAAATGCGCCACCGGCACCGATTTCGCTTTCGCAACGCCGTGGATGTCGACGAACTGCGCCAGCACGTAACCGACGCCGTTTGCCGTTAGATGTGCCTGTGCGCGTTCGACATTTTCGAAGCGCAACGGCGCCGGCAGTTCCGCGACGCCGTAGCCGTGAGCGCCGGTTCCGGAAGAAAGTGCGGGCGCGTTCATGGTGATCCTCTCGTGACTGGCTCAGAAATGAACACGGGCGCCGCGGCGCCCGTGTTCGACTCCGCACATCGGAGGTCTGTGCGCTTACATGTGATAGGCCTTCTCGCCATGCGCCGTCAGATCGAGCCCTTCACGCTCATGATCTTCCGACACACGAAGCCCGATCGTCAGATCGACTACCTTGTACGCGAGGAAGGCGACCACGCCGGACCACACGATCGACACGCCGACGCCCCACAACTGGCTCATCACTTGCGTCGCCATGTTGAACTCGCCGACCGCATTTGCGACGTAGTCCCACACGCCGGTACCACCCAGATACGGCGCAACGAACACGCCGGTGAGAATCGCACCGACGATTCCGCCGACACCGTGAATACCGAATACGTCGAGGCTGTCGTCTGCCCGGAACAGTCTTTTCACGAGGATCACGCCCCAGTAACAGGCGAACCCGGCCGCGAGGCCGATAACCAGCCCGCCCATCGGTCCGACGAAGCCGCACGCCGGCGTGATCGCAACGAGGCCGGCGATCGCACCGGATGCCGCGCCGAGCATCGATGGTTTGCCCTTTGCCACCCACTCCGTCAGCGTCCAGGCAACTACAGCCGCGCACGTAGCGAGGACCGTGTTGACGAATGCGAGCGCGGCAAGCCCGTTCGCTTCGAGGTTCGATCCGACGTTGAAGCCGAACCAGCCCACCCACAGCAGCGATGCGCCGATCATCGTCATCGTCAGACTATGCGGCGCCATCTGTTCCTGACCCCAGCCGACACGGCGGCCAATCAGCAGCGCGCCGACGATGCCGCCCATCGCGGCGTTGATGTGCACCACCGTACCGCCGGCGAAATCGATCGCGCCTTTCTGGTACAGGAATCCCGCGGTGGCCGTTGCGGCAGCCGCCGCGTCAGCGGAGGTGTACGCGTCCGGGCCGGCCCAGTACCACACCATGTGCGCAATCGGTATGTAGCTGAACGTGAACCACAACACCATGAACATCAGCACGGCGGAGAATTTCACGCGTTCGACCAGCGAACCGATGATCAGCGTCGGCGTGATCGCCGCGAACGTCATCTGGAACGCGATGTAGATGTACTCCGGAATCGCAACGCCTTTGCTGAACGTCGCGGCCATGCTGTCGGGCGTCACCCCGTTCAGGAAGAGCTTGCTGAAGCCGCCGAAGAACGCATTGCCTTCGGTGAACGCGAGGCTGTATCCGTAGATGCACCACAGCACGCCGAGCAGCGAAAACGTCACGAACGACTGCATCAATACGGAGAGCATGTTCTTCGAGCGAACCATGCCGCCGTAAAAAAGCGGCAGACCCGGTACCGCCATCATGATGACCAGCAGCGTGGCGACGATCATCCACGCGGCGTCCCCCTTGTTGACGGTTGGCGCGACGACTTCGTCGGCGAAAGCGGCAAGCGAGGTCAGCGTAAGTACGCTTCCCGTCGCAAGCGCGGTTACGAGTTTTTTCATGTCAGGCAATCCCCTAGTTACGTGATACAGAGAGTCGAGTAGCCTCAGGGGAGCGGAGCAACAAGCGTGCCAGTGACTCGCGCACTCGTGACTCGAAGGCGATCCGTTACGGGGCGTTGGTCAACCGAGGCGAGGCAAGTGTGTGAGCGCGGCCGTTAGCATGGCGTGCAACGCGCCCTGCACGCGTATGGCGCCTTGTTCGCAATAGTCGAACGGCGCCGTCTCGCTCATGTATAGGCACTGACACATTTCGAGCTGCAGTGCATGAATACCGTGCACGGGTGCACCATAGTGGCGCGTGATGTATCCCCCCTTGAAGCGTCCGTTCAGCACCTGGCCGAAGGGATGCGCCTGGGCGGCGGTGAGAATGCTGTCGACTAACGAGGGTGCGCAGGTGCGACCATCGTCGGTGCCGAAGTTGAAATCGGGAAGGCGGCCGTCGAACAGGCGCGGCACGCGACTCGCGATCGAGTGCGCGTCCCACAGCAACACGGCACCGTTCCCAGCGCGTAGTCGGTCGAGCTCCGCCTGCAACGCGGTGTGGTACGGCTGCCAGTAGTTGCGCACGCGCCGCTCGCGCTCTTCCGTGGCCACACCGCAGCCGTTCAGATACAGGGGTTGCCCGTGAAATGTCTCGGTAGGGCACAGTCCCGTCGTGATTTGTCCCGGATAAAGGCTCGCATCGTTTGGCGGTCGATTGAGGTCGATGGCATAGCGCGAGATGCGCGCCTGCAACACCGTCGCGTCGAGTTCGACCGCGAACCGATATAGGCGGTCGAGGTGCCAGTCGGTGTCCTGGCGCAGCTCCGCCGCATCGGTCATCTGCGCGCGCACGTCGTGCGGTAGCCGTGTTCCGACATGTGGAATGGAGATCAGCAGCGGGGCGGCGCCGCGGCGCAGCGTGTGCGTGAATGCGTGGATGTCCGTCATCGAGGTCCCCCCGGGCATGACAACTGCATGGACCGCGGCAGTCGTTCTACCGTTCCTGGATGTCTTTAGAAGAGCCTTTCAATTTCTGTGCCGCCTCGGCGTGGCATGCGGAACACGGATGCAGAGCTTCGACGCCATCGTGATCGGCGCGGGCGTGATCGGCTGTTCGGTCGCGTACCATCTCGCGCGCTTCGGCGCGACGCGCGTGCTCGTGCTCGATCGCACCCAGATCGGCGCGGGCACCACGTCGCAGTCGTCGGGCATTCTGCGCACGCACTACACGGTGGCGGAGAACGTCGAACTCGCGCTTGCCTCTTGGGGCGTGTTCAAGAATTTCGCCGAGTACGTGGGTGATCCCGAGGCGTCGGCCGGACTCGTGCAATGTGGATATCTGATCGCGTCGCCCGATGCTCTGAAGCTCTCCGCGCTCCGCGAAGGGCTGGAAGGGCAGCGGCGGCAGGGAATCACGGTCGATGAGCTCGACGCGCAACAGGCCAGCGAGCTGCTGCCGATTGCACGTTTCGACGATGCAGCGTTGATCGGCTATGAACCCGACGCCGGGTTCGCCGATCCGTATCTGGTTGCCAGTGCGTTCGCGAAGGCGGCACGAAGACTCGGCGTGAAGATCGTCGAAGGTGTAGAGGTGCAGGCATTGGTGCGCGACGAGGTGCGCAACGGTGGTCGCGTCGTCGGTGTGGAAACCACGCAAGGTCGATTCGTGAGCGATACGGTGATCAGCGCTCAGAACATCTGGGCGCGCGACATCGAACGCTGGACTGGTATCGCGTCTCCCGTGAGTGCGGAGCGCCACGTGGTGCTTGCTCTGCGCGGTCCGCAGCCGTACACGCCGCGCATGCCGGTGTACAAGGATCTGGGCTCTGTCGGGATGCTGTACTGCCGCTGCTACGGCGGCTCACAGATGCTGGTGAGCGAAGGTGTTTCGGGCGAGACGCTTGCCGAACCGAGCAACGAACAAGGTCCCATACCGATTGATTACGTGCTCGACGTCGGTGCGCAAGTGGCCGAACGGTTCCCGTCGTATGAAGCCGCAGACCTCGCGTCGTCGTGGACCGGCGTTTACGACGTGACGCCCGATTGGAACCCGGTGCTGGGTCGCTTGCCCGACGTACGAGGCCTGCTCGTTGCCTATGGATTCTCGGGTCACGGTTTCAAGCTGTCGCCCTGGGTCGGCCGTGTGCTCGCACAGGAAGCGCTGGGCCTCGCGACCGACGTGTCGCTGGCGCCGTACGCGCTGGAGCGGTTCCGAACCGGTCAGCTGCTCACCGGAAAGTACGGTGTGGGGGCCGTGTCCTGACGCAGCCGGGCGTTCGACGCTTTTCGATCGACCGGCTTCCGACCGAACCCTGGCGCAAGGGCGGGGGTGTGACTCGAACCGTTGCCGCCGGCAGCGGTGCAGACGCGCGTGACTGGGATTGGCGGGTCAGCATTGCCGATATCACGCGGGACGGGCCGTTCTCGACGTTTCCCAAAATGGACCGGCAGCTCACGTTGATCGAGGGCGGTGGCATCGTTCTGAAGGGTGTCTCCGGTTCGATGCGATTGACGCGCATCGGCGACGGCGTGGTGTTTCCCGGCGAGGAGCCGTTACACGTGACGTTGATCGATGGGCCGGTGCGCGCGTGCAACGTCATCGCGCGGCGCGGTGTCTCGGCGGGAGCCGCACATGTGCACGGTGCCGCCGTGTTGAAGGGCGGCTACAACGTCGCACTCGTGCTGGCGGGCGATTTCGCGTTGGGAACTGCACGGCAACCGGAAGAGATCCTTCGCGCCGGCGACGGCGTCTATGCGGCGAACATTGCCGATGCACCGGTGCTGCGGCGGTCAGTCGAGAATGGTGCGGTGTTGTGCGTGGTGATCCGCGAGATGGTCACGCAACCGTAACAACCGCGCCCTACGGTTGAGCGCAGGAATTCGACCTGCACCGCCATGGGCTATCGAGAGCTTCTCAAGAAGTACCTGCGCTTCGTCGAAGCGCACGCTGGCGATCACTTCATCGACTCGATCGGATATGGGGTGGAGCCCGCGTTCTCCGATCGCGAGCTCGGTGAATTGCGCGCGCTGGTCGGCGATCTGTCGCGGGCGGCGGAGAGCGAGCTCGTCTGCGGACGGATGCCCGGTTTCAACTATCGTCTGCGACTGCTGTCGATCTGCTACGGGTTGACGTTGCAGGAGACCGCAGAACTGTCGGGTGTCGATGTGACGATCGTTCGGCGCTGGCGTACCAACCCGCACTCGCGCCGCTATGTCGAAATGCGAGAGCACGAATTCGATCGATTCGAGCGCGCACTGTTCCAACGACGCGTGTGTGTGGCTCGCGTCGAGCACGCCCCTCATTAGTCTCGTTGGCGTCGCAAGCGGCGAACAATCGGTGGGGATTCGCGTTTAGGTCTTGGTGTTCCGCTCTGTCGGCCGGGTTGTGCGCCGACGGTGGAAGGGCGTGCGCGGCGGCGTTTCCTGATACTCTTCGAACGAAGTCGATGCGGCAGCACCTTCCTACCTGAACGGAGCAATAAAAATGAACAAGCGTTCGAATATCGTACGGTCACTCGCACTGCTTGGTGTGCTGGTCTTGGTGGCGCAGGAGAGTGCCGCGAGCACAGTCACCTACGGACGTATTACTGCCGTGAGTCAGGTCAACCTGGCGAACCGGGGCGCCCAGACGGCCGGTGCACTCGTCGGCGGCGCGCTCGCCGTGGCATCCGGCTCTGGCCAATCGCAGAGCAACCGGGCATTGCGCGGACTTGGCGGCGCGGCCGTCGGCAGTCGTGTTGGTGGTGCTGCCGGGTCATCGACCGGTTTCGAGTACACCGTACTGCTCGGCGGAACCAACACGATCAGAATCGTCACCGAGCAGGCCGGCCTGCGTGTGGGTGATTGCGTGTCGGTAGAGCGCGGCAACTTCAACAACATCCGGCTCGCTGCGGATGCGAGCTGCGATGCCCGCCCGGCTGCACCCGCGCCCGCAAGCGCAGTGGCCGCGGCCGATGCATGCGACGCCGCCACTCAACAGCTGCTCGATGCAACGACCGATGCGGATTTCGATCGCGCTGAACGCCGGATGCGTCTGCTCTGCGGTGAATGATCCGTGTCGCGGTGGTGCCGCGACGTAGTCGAGTCGTTGGCACCGCCGATCGTTGGCTGTATCGCGCGCCTCGGTGCGTGTTCATAATTCAGGAAATGCCATGAGCAAGCGAACCCTCGCCTGTGTGGCGCTGCTGTGCGCCGCGGTGTCGGCGATTGCGGCTGCAGACACCCCCGGCGCAGCGTGTCTGAACCTTCAAGACGATACGGAGCGGCTCGCGTGCTTCGACCGCGCGATCGGCGATGCCGTGCATGGCACGGTGGAGAGCGCCGCACCCGTTGCCACCGAGCGCACTACGGCAAGTGCCGCTCGGGAATCGGAACCGGCGGTGCCGCAGGTTTCGTTGCTCGACACGACCTGGGGTTTTCTTCCCGACTCGAGCCCTGCGTACATTGCGCTGTATCAGCCGAACTACGTGCTCTTCGGGCGATATACCTCCAACCTCAATACGGCTCCGTATCAACCGCTGTTCGATGCGTTCGACGAGGAAGACGACTTCAAGGACGTCGAAGCGAAGTTCCAGTTGAGCGTGAAAGCGCGGTTGATGACTTCGGACGATCGCCGTTGGGGATTGTGGTTCGCGTACACGCAACAGAGCTGGTGGCAGGTCTACAGCCCTGACGACTCGAGGCCGTTTCGCGAAACGAACTACATGCCTGAAATATTCGGCAGCTTCAGACCCGGCCTCGAGGTGGGTGACATGCAGTGGAACCTGCTGAATTTCGGTTATGTGCACGAGTCGAACGGTCGTTCCGAGCCGATCTCGCGTAGTTGGGACCGGGTGTTCGTGCAGGCGGGCCTGGAGCGGGGCGACTTCGCGCTGTTAGGCAAAGTATGGGCCCGCGTGAAGCCGTCCGGTTACGAGGACGAGAACCCGAACATCGAGGACTACTACGGCTACG
>CAZLDA010000188.1:0-5012 GCA_964557875.1 uncultured Pseudomonadales bacterium
CGAGGAGATGCTCACTGTGCCTCGAAACAACTCGTCGATCCAGTGCTGCATCTCGCGGCTTGCCTCCGGGAAGCGCTTTGCGTAGTCGAGCACGATGAAGCCTTCCATCCGCGCGCGGCGAAATACCAGATTGAAGTAGTTGCGCGGGCCTGGAATCGGCCCTTGCGCGTTGTAACGCGAGATGCCGCCGCAGATCACGACGCGCGCGTTCATCGCGATGCGCGCGAGACAGAGATCGAGGATTTCGCCGCCGACGTTGTCGAAGTAGATGTTGATGCCGTTCGGACATGCCGCGTCGAGCGCGCGGCCGACGTCTTCCGATTTGTAATCGATGGCCACGTCGAAGCCGAGTTCGTCGGTGAGCCATTTGCACTTTTCGCGGCCGCCGGCGAGGCCCACCACGCGACATCCTTTGATGCGAGCGATCTGGCCGGCCACGCTGCCGGTTGCGCCGGCCGCGCCGCTGACGACTACGGTCTGTCCCGGTTTGGGTTCGCCGAGGTCGAGCAGACCGAAGTACGCCGTCATACCGGTGCCGCCGAGTACGCCGAGTGCGACGGTGGGATCGGTGTCGGGCGGATACACGCGCACTGGCAGCGATTTGCCGTCGGTGACGTTGTAGTCCTGCATGCCGAGCGAACCGGCAACCAGTGCGCCCACCGGGAGGTCGCGATTCTTCGACGCCTCGACAACGCCCACACCGCCGGCGCGCATCACGTCGCCGATTTCCAGCGGTGCCACGTAATCGGCGCGGTTTTCCATCTGCCCGCGCATCGACGGATCGAGCGATAGATAGGTGGTGCGAATGCGCGCTTGTCCGTCGGCGATCTCGGGAACGTTCACTTCCGCGTAAGCGAAGTCGGTCTCTTTGACCATGCCCACGGGGCGAGCGGCGATGCGGAACTGACGGTTGACGGTGCTCATCGGTGACTCCCTGTTTGAGCGGGGGCTCGAGCGGGGCAGAGTACTATAAAACCGTCTTGACTGACTGTTTTGCGTTACCTATTCTCGACTGCCTTTTTTGCTTTCCGAGCGGCGGGCGAAGCGCGCTTGCAGCACGCGCTTTCATCAGGAGTATCGATTGGATTTCACGTTCAGCGCCGCAGACGAGACGTTCCGTCAGGAAGTGCGGGATTTCCTCGCCCGTGAGCTGACCCCCGATCTCAAAGCGGCGGCGAAACGCACCACTACGGTGTTTGCCGACAAAGACGTTGCGATGCGCTGGCAAGCCATTCTCGTGCGTAAGGGGTGGGCCGTTCCCTCGTGGCCGGTCGAACACGGCGGTACCAATTGGAGCCCGACGCAGAAATACATCTTCGGCGAAGAGTGTGCGAAGGCAGGCGCGCCGGGGTTGATTCCGCTGGGTTTGCGCATGCTGGCGCCGGTGCTGTTCCGTTACGGCACGCCGGAACAGAAGCAGTACTACCTTCCGCGCATGCTCTCGGGCGAGCACTACTGGTGTCAGGGTTATTCGGAACCCGGTTCGGGCTCGGATCTGTCCAGCTTGAAGACACGCGCGATAAAAGACGGCGACGACTACATCGTCAACGGCACGAAGATCTGGACTACGCACGCGCAGTTCGCCGATCACATCTTTTGCCTGGTGCGCACCGACGACACCGGTAAGGCGCAGGCCGGCATCACGTTCCTGCTGATGGAAATGTCGACACCCGGAATTTCCGTGAAGCCGATCATCACGATGGCCGCGGATCACGAAGTGAATCAGGTGTTCTTCGACAACGTTCGCGTACCGCAATCGAATCGGGTCGGGCCGGAGAACGAAGGCTGGACCGTTGCGAAATACCTGCTCGAGTTCGAACGCGGCGGTGGCGGCGCGTCGGCGCGACTGAAAATCGGTCTCGGCGAATTGCGCTCGATCGCGCAGCGGCAACTCGATGGCGGCGGCCGGAGCCTTTCGGAAGATCGCGGCTTCATGGCGCGCGTCGATCAACTCGAAATCCGCGTGATGGGCCTCGAATTCACGGAATTGTCGACGCTTGCTCGACTGGCCCGCGGCGGCTCGCCCGGTCCCGAGTCGTCGCTACAGAAGAACACCATGGTCGACATCGGGCAGACGCTCGAGACGTTGCTGCTCGAGGCGATCGACTACTACGGCATGCCGCACGCCAACCTGATTTCGATGAACGGTCACGATGACCCGTGGCCGGCGCCGCAATACGCCGAGACGATCACCGCCCGCTATCTGAACGGCCGCGCCGCGTCGATCTTCGGCGGCGCGCGCGAAGTGCAGAAGAACATCGTCGCGAAAGTGGTGTTGGGTCTGTAACAGGTTTCGATTTGAGAGTGTCCGTTTGAGGAGGTTCGAGAGATGACCGTTTACCGCAGGATCGAACGTTTCGCCGATCCGCAAACGAGCAAGACGCCGGTGCAGAAAGAGCCCGACCCGCAGCTCGGCAACGACATCATTCCGGCGGCGCGGTACACGTCGGCGGAATTCGCGGACCGCGAGTGGGACCGGCTGTGGACGAAAACCTGGCTCATGGGTTGCTGGGAAGGCGATCTGAAGAACCCCGGCGATTACGTAGTAACCGACCTCAAAGGCGAGAGCATCGTGCTCACGCGCGACGAAGAGGGCGGCGTGAACGCGTTCTACAACGTCTGTTCACACCGCGGTAACCAGGTTGCTTATGGCGCGTGCGGAAACACTCAAACGTTCCGCTGCTCGTACCACCTCTGGGAATACAACCTGAAAGGCGAACTGATCACCGTGCCCGACCCGGAAACGTTTCCGCAGGGCGCGCCGTGCGACAAGCTCTCGATCAAACGCCTCGCATGCGCAACGTGGGGCGGCTTCGTCTGGTTCAACATGAATCCCGACGCGGAACCGCTCGAAGAATATCTCGGCGTGATTCCCGAGCACCTCGATCCCTACCACTTCGATCAGATGGCGCTGGTCAACGACGTCACCGTCGAGTGGGACTGCAACTGGAAAGCGTCGGTCGACGCTTTCAACGAGACGTATCACGTGATCGGCACGCACCCGCAGCTGTTGTCGATGCTCGAAGACTACGACGTGCAGATCGACTGCTATGAACGGCACAACCGCTACCTGATTCCATTCGGCGTGGTCAGCACGCACGTTCAGGACGGCAGCGGCATTTCACAGGCGCTGAAGAATTACGCCGCGATGTACGGCTTCGATCTGTCGAAGTATCAGGGCGACGGCCTCGGGGTGCGTCGAGCGATCCAGAAGCACCTGCGCAAGAACGGCAAGGCGATGGGTTACGACTACTCGGATCTGAACGACGATCAGCTGACCGACGATTATCACTACATGATCTTCCCGAACATCACGATGAACATTCACTGCAACTCGATGATGTTGTTCAGGCAGCGGCCGCACGAGACCGACCCGAACAAGATGTACTTCGATCTGCAGAACTACGCATTGCTGCCGAAGGGTGCCGAAGCACCTGAGCGGCCCGTGCATCGTCAGTTCAAGCACGGCGAAGATTCGATCGGCGAAGTACTCGATCAGGACGCGTCGAACCTTGCGAACGTTCAGCGCGGCATGAACTCGCGCGGCTTCCGCGGCCTGTGGATTTCCGATCAGGAGTTGCGCGTGCGGCACTTCCACAAGACGCTCGACGATTACCTGTTCCGCGATTCGATCAAGTGGGTGAAATAGGCGACGATGAGGCGCGGCCGTCTGATTTCGTTGGTGCCCGCGACCGCAGTGCCGGACGGCGGCAAGCACGCATGCTCCGCCGACGGACTGGACGTGCTGCTGTGCAACGTGGAAGGGACGATATACGCCGTTGAAAACCGCTGCAGTCATGCTTCTTCGCGGTTGGACGCAGGCAGATTGCGAGGGCACACGATCGGTTGTCCGCTGCACGGTGCACGCTTCGACGTCCGCGACGGACGTGCACTGGCTGCGCCCGCGACGAAACCGATTCGCAGTTTCGAGGTCGTTATGGAAGGCGGGAAGATCAACATCGTCGAGCCGGCGCCGCAGCCTGCGCGACCGAAGTTCGGCCCGCTCGGTTGAAGAACGCTTGCTTGATGACGAGAGTCCGGATTCGATTAGACACACGATTCAATTAGACACAGAACGGGGGAAACACCATGGATCTGCAACTGAAAGGACAAGTCGCGCTGGTTACCGGCGGCACGAAGGGTATCGGACGCGCCATTGCGGAAACGTTTGCGTCCGAGGGCGTCAACGTGGCGATCTGCGCGCGCAAGGCGGACGAAGTGAAAGCTGCGGTTGAAGCGCTGCAGAAGAAGGGCGTGAAAGCATTCGGCAACGCGGTGGACGTGGGCAACGGCGATCAACTGAAGGGGTGGATCAACGAAGCGGCCGCGGCACTCGGCGGTATCGACATCCTCGTGTCGAACGTGAGCGGCGGTAACGCGCCGGGCGAAGCGGGCTGGCGTTCGAACTTCGAGCACGACATGTTGGGCGCGGTGCGCTGTGTAGAGGCATCGCTGCCGTACCTGTCGAAATCCAAGAACGGCAACATCGTGATGATCTCCACCACGGCGGCGCTCGAGAAATTCATCTCGGCCGGCCCGTACAACGCGATGAAGGCTGCGCTGCTGAACTACTCCGGCGCGCTGTCGCAGGATCTCGCACCGAAGGGTATTCGCGTGAACGCGGTCAGCCCCGGCCCGATCATGATCGAAGGCGGCGCGTGGGACATGATCAAGAAAGGCATGGCGCCGTTCTACGAAGCAACGCTCGCGCAGGTTCCGATGGGACGTATGGGCACGGCGGATGAAGTCGCTGCCCAGGTGGTGTTCCTCACCAGCCCGCGCTCGGGCTTCACCACCGGCACGAACGTGGTCATCGACGGCGGAATCACGAAGCGCATCCAGTACTGAGTACAGCCTTTCCAGGAGCACATCATGTCCAACAAGACAGTGAAGGTGTATCTCGTCGCGGCGGGCGACTATCACGACATCGATTTCGCCCGCCTCGAAGTGCTGAAGCTGCTGGGTGAAAACGAGAAGATCCGCGTCAGCGTTGGGCAGAACAACAGTGACCA
>CAZLDA010000188.1:5022-7232 GCA_964557875.1 uncultured Pseudomonadales bacterium
TGATCTGAAGGCAATCGATCGCTCGGACTTTCTGATCACGTATACGTGCAATGTGGTTCCGTCACAGGCGGAGCAGGAGGCATTGCGCGATTACGTGGCCGGAGGCAAACGCTGGTTTGCGCTGCACGGCACGAACTCCATCCTGAAGTTCCTCGCCGACGGTCGCGTCGACAGCCCGGAGATTGCCCCGGTGCTGATGCAGACGCTCGGCACGCAGTTCATCGCGCACCCGCCTATTCAGCCGTTCAAAGTGCGGGTCGCCGATCCGAACCACGAACTGGTGAAAGGCATCGGCGAGTTCGAGAGCGATGACGAGCTGTACCTGTCGCGCATTCACGGCAAGCTGCACATGCTGCTCGATACGCACTACAACGGTCCCGCAAAGGGGTTCGTCGAAGAGCAGTGGAACGACGACGCGCCGCGCCCGGTGTACTACATCCACAAGGTTGGCAACGGCGAAGTGCTGTATCTGAACCTCGGCCACTGTCGCGGCTACTACGACATGCAGCCGCTGATGGACCGCTATCCGAAGATCGAACGCGGCTCCTGGCAGTTGCCGCAGTACTACGAGCTGTTGCGTCGCGGCATCGCGTATTGCGCGCGGGGCGCTCAGTAGGCAAATCAAACAGGAGAAGTCGTTCGACTTCTCAGTAGGGCAGATAAGACAGGAGAAGTCGTTCGACTTCTCAGTAGGGCAGACAAGACAGGAGAAGTCGTTCGACCTCTCCTGTGGCGCATCTCGCCAACTGTTCGCGCGAACGGCTATCTTTGCCCGATCGTGCGTTGCTATCTCATTGAATCGACATGCATACGCGGTTGGCGCAGTAAGTGCATTGCCGTCCCGGACTCGTCGATGGGCCGGAGACCCCTTTAATGCTGCAGATCGAACACCTGTCGAAGACCTACGCCAACGGCGTGGAAGCGTTGAAGGATGTGTCGCTGACGATTCCCAACGGCATGTTCGGGCTGCTGGGCCCCAACGGCGCCGGAAAGTCGACGTTGATGCGCACGCTCGCGACGTTGCAGGAGCCGGACGCAGGACGAATCGAACTGAACGGAACCGATGCACGCGCGAACCCCGACGCATTGCGCCGCCGCCTCGGCTATCTGCCGCAGGAATTCGGCGTTTATCCGCGCATCTCCCCGCTCGCAATGTTGAATCACCTGGCGATTCTGAAAGGCATCGGCGATCGCGCCGATCGCACCGCACTGGTCGAGCGGCTGCTGGTGCAGACGAATCTGTGGGACGTGCGAAAGAAGAATCTCGACACGTTCTCCGGCGGCATGCGGCAGCGGTTCGGCATCGCGCAGGCACTCATTGGCGAACCGGCGCTTGTCATCGTCGACGAACCCACCGCCGGTCTCGATCCGGCTGAACGACGGCGCTTCCACAACCTGCTGACGCGCATCGGTGAAGACGTGGTGGTGATTCTGTCCACACACATCGTCGAA
Source organism: uncultured Pseudomonadales bacterium (assembly GCA_964557875.1). GTDB lineage: Bacteria > Pseudomonadota > Gammaproteobacteria > Pseudomonadales > Azotimanducaceae > DATJGR01. The sequence goes on from CAZLDA010000188.1 coordinate 6,475, forward strand.
GACGTCAGCGACCTGTGCACGCGCATGGCGATTCTCGGTAACGGCCGAATTCTCGTCGAAGGCGAACCGGCCGCGCTGATCGCGAAGCTCGAAGGACGATTGTGGAAGCAGATGGTTGCGCCTGCTGAAGTTGCCACGTTGCGCGAGCGCCTGCCGATCGTCTCAACGCGGTTGATCGGCGGACGCACCGAGATTCGCGTCGTCGGCGCGGAACGTCCCGATAGTCTCGAACCCGCGGAGCCGACGCTCGAAGACGTGTACTTCGCGACGTTGCAGCAACACGGCATCGACGTGGCGCTGGAGTAGTCGTCTTGCTCTTCGAGATCTTTCGCTTCGAGTGCCGGCACCAACTCGGCAGCCCGCTGTTCATCGCCACTGCGTTGATGTTCTTCGCGTTCGCATTTCTCGGGATGGCCAGCGAGCAGGTCGGCATCGGCGACAACGCGAGCAACCTGAACCTGAATGCACCGTACACGATCGTCGATACGCATTTCGTGTTGAGCATCGTCGCGATGTTCGCGGTAGTCGCATTCGTTGCGTTGCCGCTCACGCGAGACGTCGAGTTGAAAACCCAGGAAACGTTTGCGGCCACCGGCGTCGGGCGCTTACCGTTCCTGTTCGGCCGCATCGGCGGCGGCTTCCTCTTCGCTCTGCTCACCGGCTGTGCCGCGGTGCTGGGAACGCTCGTCGCGACGTTCATGCCGTGGCTCGACCAACAGCGCATCGCTCCTCTCGACCTTCAGCCGTACTGGTTCTCG
>CAZLDA010000189.1:0-3092 GCA_964557875.1 uncultured Pseudomonadales bacterium
ACACCACCGGTGAACTCGTCGAATAAAGTTTTGCCTTGCACACAATCAGTTACACGCATAACCTCAGAACTCGTCTAGCAGGGAAGCGATGAGGTTATGGCAGATACGAGGCAATCCGACAGCGAGCCGGGCAGCAAACTCGACGTCCAGCTGCATCGAACCGGGGTGTTGGGACCGTTCCGTCGTCGCATTGCCGCGGACTGCCTGCACTTCTCAGTCTCCAGAATTCAGGTGGAGACCTTTGCGCAGTTCAGAGTCGGGCAACCGGTGGTGATGGATGTCACCGTCAACGACCTTCGCGAAGAGCTGACGGGCGTAGTGCGCAGCGCCAGCGCAGCGGAAGGCAGGCACTACTACGACATCGATTTCCGCGTCGATGGCGCGACGCGGGCGAATACGGCGCGCTGTCTTCGTCACATTGAAACGCGCGGCCCTGAAAAGCTGAGTCGCGCAGGCTGAATCAGCGCTGCGGGCGGTCGCTTTCTGGCATGCGTAGTGGCGAGTGAAGCATCAGCGCTCGTTGTACTTCTTGCTGCTCCCCTTCGCTTGCTCCACCGGGTACTTCTGCGCGTTGAGCGCGATCTTCCGTGCCGCCGCGGCGATGAGATCAACGTCCAGCCGATCGGCCAGCCGAACCAGGTAGATCAGCACGTCGGCCAGTTCGAGCTCCACCTCCCTGCGTTTCTCCGCGCTTAGAGATTCGCTCTCGGCTTCCGTCAACCACTGAAAGTGCTCCAGCACCTCGCCGGCCTCTACCGTCATCGCTGCCGCAAGGTTCTTCGGGGAATGAAACTGCTGCCAGTCGCGTACGTCCGCGAAGTTGCGCACCTCGGCTGTTAGATGAGCGAGGCTGTCGTTGGGCATGACATGTCTCCGAACTGTTTGGAAAGAGTCCCTCGCGCTATCCGCTCGCGCGCTCGAGACGAAGGCCCCTTAGAGCCATGATGCTTCCGGCTGGTTCTCCCTATTCTTCAGCCGCAGCACCAACACCAACTGCAAACCCTTCCGCCGCCCCCTGCGACACCCGTATCAACAGTCCCGGAAACGAAGCGTCGAAATTCGCCCTGTGATTGCGAACCCCGAGCGGCGGCATCGACAACACGAAATACCCTGCTGGCACGCCGTTCGCTGCCGGCACCTTCCGTACACCAATCGGATTGAGGCGCGCGTCCAGGTCCTTGGCAGAGTCATTCATCCGTACCACCAGCCGCTCGCCATCCATCGTCTGATCGCCGCCCCACACATACTGCTCCGGCGAGAGAAACCCTCGCTGCCGGTTCAACAGAAACACCAGGTCGATCTCTTCGAGCGTCGGAAGGCGCCAGTTCGAACGATCGTCTCTTCGAAGGTCGTTCACCTTCGCGACCTGGCCGTCGGCTTCGCTGCGTGTCACCAGAAAGAGGCGTGCCGACTCGGGGTCGACGGCGCCGGATTCCACGCGCCGCCAATCGGTCGGCACGAAGAAGATCGTGTCGCTGGAGCGGTCGCACAGATAGAGCGAGTCGTCGACGTGATGCTCCAGCACATACTGGGTCGGATCCCACGCTGGCCCTTCGTTGAGCCCCGCCGGCGTCGCAGCCGCAGCGGCGTTGAGAATCTCCGGGGTTTCGAGGCGTTTCGGAGGCGCAAGAGGCTCCGACAAAGGGAACAGGCCTGTAGCGCTGAAGTTCTGCTCCAGCAACGGACGCAATGCCGCGTCGCCATGGCGTTTGTGCAGTACGTTGGTTCCGCTCACGAACAAACGCCGCATCGGGTCGGTCCATCGGACGCTCAGGCACTTCGACTCACCGTGACAGAACGCGGACACGAACAGGTACTCGAGCGTAGATGTCTGGGGAAACCAGAAACGTCCGAGCGCGTCCCGTTCGAGAAGGGACCGGACCGTGGGCCGCCACTGTTCGATCGTCGCCACGTCGATCTGCGCGACTCGTGCCGCTTCATCCGCATCGATGCGATCGATGCCGCCTGCAGAGGACCGAAGATGGATTGCAACCGCCAACTGCTCCGCTAAGGCGCGCAGAGAATCGGGATCGACCCAACTCCGCTCTCGCTCGAGCCAGCTCTCCACCATGAACTCATAGAGTTCAAAGAGTTCGGTGATCTGCTTCCCTGCGACGACAAGCTCGGGCGCCAACGCAAGCAGCATGGGGCGCGTCGCGAGATCGCCCATCGACGCAACGAGCGCCTTCGCCTGGCGTCGGTGCTTGCGCTGATGCCAGGGAATACTGCGTTGCAGATACTCCTGAATCTGGCGTTCGGAGAACGGGCGCAGATTGATTGTCTCGAACGCGTACTTTTCGAAGGTCGCTTCGTTGTCGGAAACGAACCGCGCTGCGCTGGAGATGAGAACGCACTTGAAGCCGCCGCAGGCGCGCATGATTTCCCGCAGTCGCCGTTCGCGGTTCTCCATCGCACGGGTGTCTTCGTCGAACCCGTCCAGAATCACCGCTGTATCACTTTTCGACTTCACGTCGGCCAACGTGCTCAGCGCATCGAGTCGATTCAGCGACACCATCACGATCGGCATCCGCTTACTGGCGCGTCGCTTCCGGTTCCGCTCGAAGTAGTTCAGCAGAAAGGATGTCTTCCCCATGCCGGGGTCGCCGAGCAACAGGTAGCGCTGGTCGGGGAGAGTGAGCAATTCGTCCATTCGCGACGTCAGCGGCGACGTTGCGGCTCCAGCCGGTCCGGCCATGGAGCAGTCCGGCTCGACGTAGTTGCGGGTGGCGTGCCAAAGGGCGTCGGCGCTGAAAGAGTCCGCTTCGAAGTCCTGTTCGAGTGAGCGACGAGACATGTCCGGCACCATGAACCGTTTTGCGCGGTAGCGCGAGCGCGCGATCATCGGAATGCGAATTCAATCTACACGAGGACAGAGGCATGGGAAGGCTCGACGGCAAGATAGCGGTGATCACCGGGGGCGCGCGGGGGCAAGGCGCCGAGGAAGGACGGCTGTTCACTGCAGAGGGTGCCACGGTGATTCTCACCGATGTGCTCGACGACGAAGGCAAGCGCACCGCGGCGGGTCTTCAGGGCGGGCAATACATGCACCTCGACGTTCGCTCCGAAAATGAGTGGGAGGCGACCATCGATAC
>CAZLDA010000189.1:3102-7217 GCA_964557875.1 uncultured Pseudomonadales bacterium
ATCTTGCGAAGCGCTTCGAGTCGACCACGCTGGAAGATTGGAACCGCGTGGTGGCGATCAATCAGACCGGCGTGTTCCTCGGCATGCGCACCGTGGCGCGTGCGATGTTCGCCGTGGGCAAAGGCTGTTCCATCGTGAACATCTCATCGGTGGCCGGCATGGAGGGCGTGAAAGGCCGCGGGGCTTACGGCAGCACCAAATGGGCGGTGCGCGGCATGACGAAGGTGGCTGCAACCGAATGGGGCGATCGCGGCATCCGCGTGAACTCGATCCATCCCGGCATCATCGAAACGCCGATGACCGCCGGGCTGCGTGCCTTCACCGACGCCGACGTTCGCGCGAAAACCGAACGCACGATTCCACTCGGCCGCATGGGGCAGGCCCTCGACATCGCGTACATGGCGCTGTTCCTTGCCAGCGACGAGTCGGCGTATTGCACGGGGCAGGAGTTCGTGGTGGACGGCGGCGTGCATCATTGAACTGAATCGACTGCACGAAAAGGCGGGATACCGATCAGTCCCGCCTCAACACACCCGTCAGCGTCAACACCACCACGGCCGAGAGCGCGGTGCCTACCAGTACATATACGCTGTGCAGCAGCGACCACACCGACCGCCACGCGCCTTCGGGCGCAAAGCGGCAATACGTATCCTGGCCCAGGTTGATGAGCGGCAGCGCCACGTCGAGCGCGTATTCGAATACGTTCAAGCCCGGGCATCCCCGGTCGGTTGCCACGCGCGCGAGGTCGAACGGCAACACGTACTCCACCGGTTCCGGTGAGGTTTCAAACGGCACGAACGGCTGATCGAAACCCCATACCGCGACGGAATACATCAGCGCGCCGAGCACGACGAAGATCAGAAACGACGCGATCGCCCGCCCGCTTCCGTAGCCGTGATGACTGACGAGCATGAGTAGGTGCGGCATAACGCGCGCCCACGGCCGATCGATGCGCGCAGCGAGCCGCATGCGGATTTTCTCCACCGCGATGGCGTCGGCCTCCTGCGTTTGTCCATGGCGGCGCAGCACGCGGCTGAGTTCTTCGTAGGGCTGCGGTCTGAACGTCTCGGCAGTAGGGCGTCCGTTCGGGAACTGGCGGCGTAACCACGCAACGCGACTCGCGACGAGCTCTCTGCCAACGGCGCTGCCGAGGCGCTCGTATGTCGCACCTTCGAGCTCGAGGTAGCCATGTGCCGGCCAACCGGTGTCCGGGCTGTCGATGATGCCGTTGATCTGTGCGCCGTTGAGCAGGAACCAACCTTCGACCGGTTTTGCGGGAGATGTGCGCGTGGGCGGTGGCCCATTGACGTCGAGCGCGCCGATGTTGGTCATAACGAGCGTGTTGGAGACGCGCAGCTGCTGCAGGTTCAGCGCCACGGGTCCGCCGCGGCGCAGGAAATTCATATCGGGACCCGGCGCAAGCCGCGCGCTGGTCATGAAGAAGCTGCCGCCGATGGTGGCGGATAGGAAGTTCAGACGCCCCGCGGCCTCGAACGGCGCATCGCCGTCGCCTCCCAGAAACACCGATTCCACCCTGAGATCTTCACAGTGCAGCGCACGGCCGGTCGGGTTGGTGAGTTTGGCGCCGCTCAGAAACAGATCGCCGACGACGCGTGATGCGGCGAGCGACACCTCACCAACGGCCTCGAACCGATAGCCGCGGCCCCCACTGAGATCCACGTTGCCGCCGACATTCATCGAGCGCGCGTTCAGCGCCGCATCGCCGCGGCCGTCGATGAACGCACCTTCGAGAGATGCGTCGCCTTCCACGCGCGCACCGTCCAGTCGAACGATGCCGTTCATCGTGCATCGCGCCTGCGCGCTGGGGCTCAATACCAGCCGTCCGCCAATGCGCGAGTTACTCAGGTGAACCGCGCACGTGCCCACGTCTGCCAGCTCGCACTCGTAGTCTTCTACACCCGTGAAACGGGAGCCGGAGAGATCGACGTCGGCTTTCGTGGTGAGGCTCGCGCCGATGAAGGCCGGCATCGTGCAGTCGACGAAACGCAACGACAGAAAATCGCCGCCGCTCACGTCGACGGGGCTGTCGAAATGACAGGACCAGAACAGCAGCACGCCGATGCCGTCGCCGCGCTCGCGCCGCATGGGACGCATACAACCCTCGATCTCCGCGCCGCGGATGCGCAGTGCGCCATGCGCGGCTGAACAGTTCTCCTCTTTTCCCGAGATCAGCGTTTCGAGAAACGTTGCGCTGAGTTTTCGCTGGGCCGGCGGCCGCGTCGAGAAATCGGCAACCAGATCGGCAGCGACGCACGCGAGCAGATGACGCTCGGCTTCGCTCGTCTGAGTTGCAACACCGGAATTCTGTACCGTGGTCATTGCGGGTCGATGAAAACGTTAGTGAATGATGATGACACGAATCGCTCAAGCCCAGCGTACGACGATCGAACGCGTAACGTCGGGTAACGGCAGCGACGCGGCTTCGGTCTCCACGGCGTCGCGGGCCGATCGCGAGAGGCGGCGCCACGGTTCAATCGACACTTCGTGAAGCGTGCGCCGCCACGTTCCGACAATCTCGCCGTCGACGAGAACGGCGCCCGGCCACACGCGCGATGTCCACAGCGCACTCCGTTGTGCAGCATCGGGCACCAGCAGTTCGCGATCGGCTCCGTATAGCAGGTAGTACGCGTCGCCGCTGGGTAACAGCCGCGCCGGCGCAGCGGCGTCGGATCCTTCGCGCAACGCCGTCTCGTCCGCCGCCAGTGCCCACACTTCGTCGAGCACAGGCGTGCGCACCGGTATCAATGCGTCGCTCAACGCATCGAACGCAATGGCACCGCTGCGCGCAGAGATGCCGGCCCACTTCGCAAAGGCGCGCGACGTGCCGGGACCGAAGATGTGCAGATAGCGACGCGCGAGTTCGATACGGGCATCGAGAGGATCGATGGCGGGACGCGGCACGCGCCACACCACCGGCAGGCGCGCACCGTCCCAGCGTAGTGCGATGGTGCCGGTGGTGGCGCCGTATCGCAGCGAGTTCGGATCTACACCGAGCGCACGGCCGGCCGCGCCGTAAGTCATGCGCGTTTCGCCGAGCAGCGCTTGAAGGCGCGCAGCGGCGTTCTCCGCGCGGAGCCGTCCCGCGGCTGCATCGGGCAGTCGGCCCAGCGTGAACAGTGCGCGATCGCGCTCCGCCACTACGAAAACGTTGTAGCGCGGTCCCCAGACCTGCGCGAGCGACGCGTGCTCCCAGATCGAGGATACGGCGCCCGACACGCGCGCGTGAATCGACAGCAACGCGGCGCGCGGCATACTGTCCTGCAATCCGGCCCAGGCCGCGCGACGTAACGACCGTGCGCCGGCCGGCAGCCGTGCATCGAGTGCGCCGGTCCGGCGACGGAACGCGAGGATCCGGGTACGCGAAAGGACCAGACGCGACATCGTTCGAAAGGGCGGAGATAGAGGCGATCGATTGTGCCACCGGCCCGGGCGCCGGAGCGACGCGGATAGCGGTTTGCTCGGCGGCAGCCGCGCGAACCCGGTTACACTCGCAGGCAACAGCGTTCAATCCATGAGGGGAAAGACCATGAGCCACGACGTCATCATCCGAAACGGTACGCTCATCGACGGCACCGGCGCTCCCGGTAAGCGCGCCGACCTGGCGATCGACGGCGATCGCATCACTGCAATCGGCTCGATCGAAGGCAGCGCGCCCGTTGAGATCGATGCCGCCGGCAAAATGGTTACGCCGGGTTTCGTCGACATTCACACCCACCTCGATGCACAACTCGCGTGGGATCCGAACGCGTCGTCGTCGTGTTATCACGGCATCACGTCGGTGGTGCTCGGCAACTGCGGCGTCACCTTCGCGCCCTGCAAACCGCAAGACCGCGACTACCTTGCGAAGATGATGGAGTCGGTCGAAGACATTCCGGCCGCAAGTATCCTCTCCGGGCTGCCATGGGATTGGGAAACGTACGGCGAATACCTCGCGTCGCTGTCGCGCATGAAGACCGGTGTGAACGTGGGCGGCATGGTCGGCCATTGCGCGGTGCGCTACCACGCGATGGGCGAGCGCGGGCTCGACGACGTGCCGGCGGGTGCAGACGACATTGCGCGTATGTGCGATCTCGTTGACGAAGCGATCGGTTCCG
>CAZLDA010000190.1:0-7207 GCA_964557875.1 uncultured Pseudomonadales bacterium
AGCAGCGCCTGGAGCTGAGGCCACTTCGCGGCGCGCTCGAACAACTCAGGCTCGTGCGTGCGCAGCCACAGCATCTTGGCAAGCGTGAGTTGCGCAATGATCGCCCCGCCGGTGATGGCTTTGAATCGTTCGTGGCCCACTGCGTCGGCGATGAAGCCCACTTCGGCGCTTGCGCGTGTGTCCTGCCAGGAGATCATCTCGCGCAGCAGATTACCCGATGCATCCGTGGCACACGTCGCGCACATTTGTGTCGACACGCCGATGCTCGCAATGGCGTCGGCGTTGATACCCGGGCGGGCCGCAGCTTCGCGACAAACACGCGCGGTGGTCTGCAGCATCGTTGGAACGGACTGCTCGACCCAGCCGCTCTTCAGGTGAATCAGCGGATATTCCGCATACGCACTGCTGACGCAGTGCCCATTGGTATCGAAGATCATGCAGCGCGTGCCGGTGGTGCCCAGGTCGATTCCGACCAGCAGCGGAGTTGCGTTCGCCATGGAATAAACCTCGTTTGAAGCGCTGCGTGCGTGCTCAAGCGCACTGAGGGGTGAGTCGGGGTATGGACGCGAGCCGGAGCACGACTCACATCGCGCCGGCCACCGGCAGATCCCCTCCGTCGTGAACCCGGACGCCGACTTTCATGAGTCTTCCCCCAATTCCCAGAAACGACGCGGAATGCGCCGCGCCGTTCGATACTACGCTGAAGCTTCGGGCGCGCCAGCGATTCGACGCTGTCGCGCTCGATCACTCGAAAGGTCGACGAAACGACGTCGTTAGATCGCGCCCGAGCGCCTGCGCAGCGCACGTGTCAGGCCAAAGAGACTGACCGCAACCCACGCCGCTTCCACGACGAACGCCGAGAGGTTGAAGTCGAACAGCAGCGACAGCGTGATGGATCCGGCACCGAGACCGTTGAGCGCCGAGTAGGCGACCGACTTCGAGTCGAGGCGGTCGATCTGAAGGGCGAAGTAGGTACCGAGAATCAGCGCCACGCCGATGTTGCCGACCAGATCATGCCACTCGTAACCCGACATGCCGTTCCCTCGCAGTTTCGCTTCGCGCCGCATCTTGTCATCATTCGACCTCGCTCGCATGAGTCCACCCGTGATCAAACCACTGCTGCCGGCCTTCTCGTTACGCGATGCATCCGGCGTGAACCATTCGTTCCCGAGCGGAAAGCCGACGTTGATCGTGATGGTGAAGGAAGACTGTCCGACCTGCGGGCTGGTAGTGCCGCTGGTGGAGGCGTTCCATCGCAGCTATGGCGCGTCGCTCGACGTATTGCTGGTCGGTCAGACAACGGACGGCAACGCGACGTTGATCGACCGGCACAAGCTCACGTGCCCGATGCTCGACGACTCCCGCCTCAAGGTTTCGTTTGCGTACGACATCGACATGGTGCCGTCGGTATTCGTCGGCGATGCCGAGGGACATCAGCTCAAACGTATAGAAGGTTTCGATCGCGCGGAATGGCAGGCGCTCGACACTGAACTCGCAGCCCTTTGCGAAGGCGGCGAGCCGCCGCTGGCCGGCGCGCGCGCTGCCTCCATCGAGTGGTCAGCACTGCCGCCGTGGCGTCCCGGTTGCGGTTCGCTGTCGGTCGATCCGCGTTTTGCCGACCGTCTTCAGGCCGAAGCGGAGAACAGTCCGCTGCGCGCGCGCAAGATCGAGATTGCGCCGGCCGACGACGAGTTCGAGTTCATGTTCGACCAGGGCTTCACCGACGGATTGCCCGTGGTGCCGCCGACACCCGAGCGCGTGATCCGCATGTTGTCGGGAACGCGCCGCGATCCTCAGTCGATCGTTGCCATCGTGCCGCCGAACATGGGTGAAGCGACGGTGGAGAAGGTGGCCATCAATGCCGTGCTGGCCGGTTGCAAACCCGAGTACCTGCCGGTGGTGATCGCGGCGCTCGAAGCGGTGTGCACCGATGCGTTCAACGTGCACGGCGTAATGGCCACTACGATGGGTGCGAGTCCGGTGCTGGTCGTGAACGGCCCGATTCGCGAACGCATCGGCATGAACATGAAGATCGGCGCGCTAGGGCAGGGCAATCGAGCGAATGCGTCGATCGGCCGGGCGGTGCGGCTCGCAATCCGGAACATCGGCGGCGCGAAGCCAGGCGGAACCGAGCGATCGACGCTCGGCAATCCGATGAAGATCACGATGTGTTTCGCCGAGTGGGAAGAGCGCAGCCCGTGGACGCCGCTGCACGTCGAACGCGGATTCAAGCCGACCGATTCGGTGGTCACCGCGTATGCGATGTCCGGCGGACCGTCGTTGATCGTCGACCAGACGTCGCGCAACGCGACGCAGCTCGCGGGCAGTTTCGGCATGTGTCTCGAATCGATCCATCACCCGAAAGCGCACATGATGTTCGATACGCTGGTGGTGGTGAGTCCCGAACATGTCGATACGCTGCAGGCCGAAGGGGCTTACTCGAAGGCGGATCTGCGACGCGAGATCCAGAAGGTTACCAGCCGTCCCCTGCGTGAACTCGTTAGCGACCAGCGATCGGGCGTGGGGATGAATGCCGACAAGGCAAAGACGCTGTCGAAGGAAGCGCTCGACAGGACGATGCCGAAGTTCCTGTCGGAGGATATGATCCACATCGTCGTGGCTGGATCGGAAGCCGGAAAATTCTCCGGCATGTTTCATGGCTGGGTCGGCGGCGAAATCGGCTCCATGCCGGTGTCGCGTCTGATCGATCCGAACTGATTTTTTTTGGGAAATTGGGAGAACTCGATGACGACCATTCTCGATCCCACCAACGAGAAAACGCCGATCGCGCGGCAACTGACGCCGCGCTCCGGTGTGATCTCGGGAACGGTGGCGTTCCTCGACATTTCGAAGCCGCGTGGGGACGTGCTGCTCGACCGGCTCGAAGAACAGCTGAAGGCGCGCGCACCGGGCGTCGATATCGTTCGGTACGCGAAGCCGACGTTCACCAAGCCCGCGCCCGATGCGCTGCGTCAGGAGATCAGGGCGAACAGCAACTTCGTCGTCGAGGCGCTCGCCGACTGAGGTTCGTGTACCACGTGCAGTTTGCATGACACGGTGCACTTCGAGATCCACGGCATTCCATCCGTGGCGATCGTTTCGTCCGAGTTCGAGGAAGCCGCGTCCGTTCAGGGCAAGGCGCTCGGGCTGGAAGCGCGATGCTGCTTCGTGCAGCACCCGATACAGGACAGAACCGACGCGGAAATGCGTCAACTCGCGGATCAGATCGTCGAAAAGGTGGTCGCTGCGTTAACTGATCCCACGTGAGACAGGTGGTAATCGACTATGCGACGGCTGAGCGCGGCATTTCTGCTGCTGATAACGGCCGGGTGCGTGTCGGACGGCGGCATTTCCGAGCACGTCGATTTCTGTTGCGGTCCGAAGGACGTGCGGCTCGAGACGTATTCGCTGTCGATGCCGAGCGTTCCGGCGTTTCTGCTGCCGGCGTTGCGAGCGCAACTGGTCGCGGCGCTTTCAGCCAAGGGGATGCGTGAGGTCGACAGGTACCCCGACGCGTTGGTGACGATGGTGTACAGCGCGTACTTTCCCGACACCGAGCGACCTTACGCGAACGACGGATTCACCGATCCGATGGCGGTGACCGGCCCACGCAAATTCGAAGCGCGGATTTCGCTCGAGATCACGCGCGTATCGGACAACGCGCAGGTGTTGCGGGGCACGATGTCGCGAGAGCATCGCGAATGGGTCGGTGAGTACGGTCACGAGAAGGCGCGCGAGGCGATCCGTGCGGCGTTCGACGACCTCCTCAAACGACTGCCGACCGTCAAGAAAGCTGCATGACGCAATCATCGATAGCACAGCCACTCGCCGGCATCACCGTTCTCGACTTCGGACAGATTTACAACGGTCCCTATTGCGGCTTCCTCCTTGCGATGGCCGGCGCGCGCGTGATCAAGATCGAGTCGCCGCAGGGCGAGAGCTTGCGCGGACGCGGTGAAACGAGCTCGGCGAGTTATCCGTTCGCGATGCTGAATGCGAACAAGGATGCGGTCACGCTGAACCTCAAGTCGGAACGGGGCCGGGAATTGCTGCGCGAACTGGTGAAGAAGGCCGACGTGCTGCTCGAGAATTTCTCTCCGGGCACGATGGACCGGCACGGCGTCGGCAGCGATGCATTGCAGGCGATCAATCCGCGCCTCATCTACGCCGCCGCGACGGGTTTCGGCCGCACCGGCCTTCACCGCGACTACCTCGCAATGGACATCACCGTGCAGGCGATGACGGGTGTGATGTCGGTGACGGGCGATGGCGACGGACCGCCGCTGAAGGCGGGGCCGGCATTGTGCGATTTCCTCGGCGGCATTCATCTGTACGGCGCAATCGTCACCGCACTCTTCCAACGAGAGCGCACGGGGGCGGCACTGGTCGTCGACGTGGCGATGCAGGATGCGGTGTTCCCCACGCTTGCTTCGCAGATCGGCGCGCTGCACTTTCTCGGCAAGCATCCCACGCGCAACGGGAACCGGCATGCGGCGCTGAGCCTCGCGCCGTACAACGTATATCGCGCGCGAGACGGGTACGTCGCCATCATCTGCATTCGCGAAGGGCACTGGCGCAATCTCGTGGACGCGATGCAACGTCCGGAACTCGCGAACGACGCGCGCCTTGCCGATATGACGGCGCGCGCCGCCAACATGGAGTTTGTCGACGCCATCGTGGAGGCATGGACGAGTTCGCTCGACAAGGCCGAAGTGTTCCGTATCGCGCAGGCGCACGACATCATCTGCGCGCCGGTGCAGGATCTCGTCGACGTGCTCGACGATCCGCATCTGCTCGCGCGCGGCATGTTGTCGAAACATGCGCATCCGTTGCTCGGTGAGGTGGTGCTGCCCAGCACGCCGTTGCGCTTTGAAGGCATCGTTCCGCCGCCGTTGCGCATGAGTCGTGGTCTGGGTGCGGACAACGAAGTGGTCTACGGTGAATTGCTGGGGTTGTCTCCCAACGAAGTCGCGCAGTTGCGCACGAACGAAGTGATCTGAATGAACAGAAGCGATCTGATTCATCATGAGCGGTATGCATCGGGAGCATGAGCAGCGTTTTGTCTGCCGGGCGCGAGTGGCGTGCTAATCTAGCGCCCTTTTTTGACGGAGCCGCTCATGTCCACGCAGTTCGATCCCATCGAAGACGTCATTGCCGGAATTGCCGCCGGTGAAATCGTCATCGTGGTCGATGACGATGACCGGGAGAACGAAGGGGACCTGATCATGGCCGCGTCGCGCGCGACGCCCGATAAAGTCGCGTTCATGATCCGCCACACGAGCGGCATTCTGTGTACGCCGATCCTCGAGGAAGACGCAAAGCGCCTGCACCTCGACCCGATGGTGGCGCGCAACGATGCGCCGATGAGCACGGCGTTCACCGTCTCGATCGACTATCGGCACGGCCTGACCACTGGCATTTCGGCGGAAGAACGTGCCAATACCATTCAGGCGCTCGCGAACGGCAATGTCGGCGCCGGCGATTTCGTACGTCCCGGCCACATCTTTCCGCTCGTCGCGCGAACCGGCGGTGTGCTGGTGCGCTCCGGTCACACCGAAGCGGGTGTCGATCTGGCGAAGCTCGCGGGGTTTGCGCCGGTCGGCTTGCTCGCCGAGATCGTCAATGACGACGGCACGGTCAAGCGACTGCCGCAACTGCTCGAATTCGCTGCGCAGCACCAGCTGAAGATCACGTCGATCGCCGACCTGATCACGTATCGGCAGCGCCGCGAACATCTGGTGGAACGGGTGCGCGAGTTCTCGGTGAAAACCTCGATCGGCGTCGCACGCGCGTTTGCATACAAAACGAAATTCGAAGACGCCGAACACCTTGCGCTGGTGTTCGGTCGCGTCGACGGCGACCGTGTTGCAGCGGTGCGCATCCATCGCGAAAAGCTGATCGAAGACATCTTCGGTCCGCAGGACGATCATCCGTCGCGAATCCTCGAAGTAGCCATGCAGCGCATCCACGATCTCGGTGGCGGCGTGTTCATTTATCTGCGCAGCGGGTTCGTGGGCGTGCCGCTCGATACGCTGACCAATCCCGCTGCGCCGAGCCGCGCCGATGCGCGTCGCGCCGAATGGCTCGAAATCGGTGTCGGTGCGCAGATTCTTCGCGACCTCGGTGTGGGCCGCATTCGTATCATCGCGGGTCGCGAGGTCGACTATGTCGGCGTATCGGGGTTCGGACTCACGCTGGAAGGCACCGAACTGCTCGGCGATTGAGATGCCGGCGCGCCGTCACCGCGCGGCGCGCCTTTGCGATTCTGGTGATCACGATAGTGGAACCCGCGCGCATTGCCGTTGGTGCCGACATACACGATGCGGATGTCGCGCGTTCTGCGGCGGCAACCGCGGCATCGTACTCGCTCGCGCACTTCTTCTACGGTTTGAATCGCGGGGAAGCGCAACATCAGTTCGGGCAGATCGATCCGCTCCATGCGTTGGCAGTGAATGCACACGGCGTGGAGTTCGAATCGCGCGACGAGATCGGCTAGGGTCACCATACTGTATGAATATACAGATTCTTAGGCGGAACGCACGATGAGCGCTGAGATACCGGTCATTGCCATCAGCGCCGGCGACCCCGCCGGCATCGGCGGAGAAGTACTCGCAAAAACGCTGGCAAGCGGTGCGCTCGACAGGTTGTGCAGGCCGCTGATCGTCGGCGCGCGTTGGGCGTTGGACGCAGGTGCAGAAGCAGCGCGGGTCGAGCTGCCTCCTTTGCAATTCGTCGACGTCGACGTGCCGCGGCCAACTGAATTCCGCTTCGGCGAAATCTCGGCCGCGTGCGGCAGCGTGGCGGTACGCGCGGTGGAACAAGCGGCAGACATTACCGCGCGCGGTGAAGCAGCCGCGATGGTGACGTGCCCCATCAACAAGGAGGCCGTGCACGCCGCCGGCTACCTCGCCGACATCGGCCATCAGGAAATCCTCGCGCGTCTCACCGGCTCGAAGTGGACGGCGACGATGTTGATGACACCGGGCTTGCGTGTAGTGCATCTGTCTACGCACAAGTCGTTGATCGAGGCCGCGCGCTTCGTAACGAAGGCAACCATCATCGAGAAGTTGCAGCTTACGCGCGACACGCTCGCGCGCTGGGGCATGACGAATCCGCGCATCGCCGTAGCCGCGCTGAATCCACACGGCGGCGAAGGTGGATTGCTCGGCCGCGAAGAGATCGAAGAGATTGCGCCGGCGGTGCAAGC
>CAZLDA010000191.1:0-7196 GCA_964557875.1 uncultured Pseudomonadales bacterium
GTGATCAGAACACCTATGTTGCGTTGCGCGAGATCACGAATCATCGCCTTGATTTCACCGACGGAAATCGGATCGACGCCGGCGAATGGCTCGTCGAGCAGAATGAACTTCGGTTCGCTCGCGAGCGCACGCGCGATTTCGACGCGCCGCCGCTCGCCACCGGACAATCGCTCGCCGATCTGCGTGCGGACGCCTTGCAGGTGGAACTCGTCGAGCAACTGTTCGAGGCGCCCACGGCGAGCGGCTTTCGACAAATCGCGCTTCAACTCGAGAATCGCCATGATGTTGTCGGCGACGCTCAGCTTGCGGAATACGCTTGCTTCCTGCGGCAGGTAACCCACACCGAGGCGTGCGCGTTCGTGCATCGGCTTACTCGTGATCGGAACGCCGTCCAGTTCGATGACCCCGTCGTCGGCCTTAATCAATCCGACGATCATGTAGAAGCTGGTCGTCTTGCCGGCACCGTTTGGACCGAGCAGACCGATGATCTCGCCGCGCGCAACCGAAAGACTGATATCGGCAACGGCGGTGCGTTGCCCGTAGCGCTTCGCGAGATGTTGGGCTACGAGCTGCGACACTATGGACTGGGTGGCGGCGAACCCGGCGGCTGCGTCGGCTGAGCTGCGGGTTTTTGCGCGGGCTGCTGCTGTTTCTTCAGTGCTGCGGGCTGCAGGATCATCTGCACTTTGCCTTGACCGCTGGCCTGCGCGTCCACCTTGCCTTCGCGCACGTTGTACTTGATCAGTTCGCCGGTGAACTCGTTTTTGTCCTGCGTCAGATACGCGTTGCCCGTGAGTTCGACGCGTTCCTCCTGCGTGAAGTAGACGATCTTTTTCGCGTCCGCGAATACGATCGACTCGTCCGGCTTCACCTGCTGTTGATAGTGTGCGCGATCGCCTTCAGCCGTGATGCGAACCACGAGTTGGTCCTGCAGTTCGACGGTCATCTTGTCGCCGGTTACCGCCATCGTGCCTTGTTCCATCCGCACCGAGCCGTGGTAGATCGCGACACTCTTGTTCTGGTCGAGTTCGGCGGAATCGGAATGAATGTGAATCGGTTGCTCGGCGTCTTCGGGCAACGCAAGTGCATGGCCTGCGGCGACGCCCAGCAACAGAGCGATCAGCTTTGGCGCGAGGCTATGGATTGCGCGGCGTCGTGGCACGTTTGAACTGACCTGGCATAACGATGGTATGAACCCTTTCGGAGGCGCTCGACGACAGCTTGAGGAGACTGGTGTTGAGATCACCGGACATTCCGACTGCTTGCGTGCGTCCGGACTCGGTGTCGATGATAACAGGTTGATCCGTCTCGGCGAATTGGCGATCGGGATAGACGTACAGACTCGGCGTGGTGATTTCGATGCGATTCGGCTCTTTTTGCTCGAGGTGCACATCTTCCCGCAAAAGAACAACCTCGTCCCGCTTTCCATCGATCGTATCGGTATCGTGGACGAGCCCCTCCTTGGAACGCGCAAACCAAGGTGGCTGAGGGGCGCGATAGAGTGTCATCGTTGGCGCTGCCAGCCGCGTGATCCGATCGTCTTCATAGTGACGAACTTCGCTCGAGAGCAGCCGATAGCGCACCGTGCCGTCGTCGCCGTACTGGGTGATCGCGGCCTTCTCCATGTAGAGGTCGGGTTCGCCCGCCGATGCCGGCCGTTCGGTTGGAGATACTTCGATGTGTTTCCAGTCGCCCAGCGACAGCAGCAACGCGAGGCACCCGAAGATGACCAGCAGCCAGGACCAGCGGTTCATAGGGCGGAGCGGGTCATGTGTCGAAGCGACCCAGCGCAGCGGCCCATGTTTCCTGGCCAACCATCAACAGGTGACAGACCTCTCTCACTGCGCCGAATCCGGCTGGCGCGCGAGTGACGTAATCGGCGCGCTCCAGCACCTCGGGGTGGGCACCAGGCACGCTGAAGGTCATGCCGACACGGTTGAAGAGCGGCAGGTCGGGCAGGTCGTCGCCCACGTGTGCGATCAACGGTCGATCGATGCCCGTACCGAGGATGAGGCCTTCCAGTGCGCGCGCTTTGTCGGACGCGCCTTGATACACGTGTTGTACACCGAGTTCGGCGGCTCGCCGCGCGACGATTTTCGATTGACGTCCGGTAATGATTGCAACCGCTACACCGGTCTCGCTCAGCATCTTGATTGCCGCGCCATCCTGCGTCGAAAACGCTTTCGACTCTTCACCGCTTTCGGAGTAGTACAGGCGACCGTCGCTGAGCACACCGTCGACATCGAGAATCAGCAGCCGCACGTGCCGAGCTTTGTCGAGGATCGGCTGGGGATAGTTCATTGCGCAGGACCACGCGTTGGAAGACTTGGCGCCAGTATGCGACCGCGCAACGAGCCGCGGTCAAGGGCGACCGATTAGATGGGGAATGCCCCTTCGTTTGCAAGACGCGTCGTCGGCGCGGTTGGCATTGCAAGGCGCGCCCCTCCGCGCGGTTGGCCCGGGCGCCGTACGCGGCGATGCGCGTGAGCGATGGTATAGTTCGCGCGCCGAACCCGTTTGAGTTGCTGGGCAACCCATCAAGTGACCGACAATCTGATTGAAATAGAAGGACTGCGATTCGTTCGCGGTGACCGGATCATATTCGACGGTCTCGATCTGGTGGTTCCTCGCGGCAGCATCACCGCGCTGATGGGTCCCAGCGGCACGGGCAAGACGACGCTACTACGCATCATTGGCGGGCAGATACGCCCCGACGCCGGCCGCGTCATCGTGGACGGTCTCGATGTACCGAATCTCTCTCGCGGCGAGCTGTTCGAGTTGCGCAAGAACATGGGCATGCTGTTTCAGTCGTCGGCGTTGTTCACCGATCTCTCGGTGTTCGAGAACGTCGCATTTCCCTTGCGGGTACATACAGACCTGCCCGACGAGATGATTCGCGACCTCGTGCTGATGAAGCTGAACGCGGTTGGATTGCGCGGCGCGCGCGACCTGATGCCGTCTCAACTGTCCGGTGGCATGTCGCGACGTGTGGCTCTGGCGCGCACCATCGCACTCGATCCGAAATTCATCATGTACGACGAACCGTTCACCGGTCAGGATCCGATCGCGATGGGTGTGCTGGTGTCGCTGATCCGCGGCTTGAACGAGTCGCTGGCGATGACCAGTCTCGTGGTGTCGCACGACATTCACGAAACCGCGAGCATCGCCGACCAGATGTACATCATCTCCGACGGCCGCGTGATCGGTGAGGGTACCCCCGACGTACTGCGCGACCACCCGTCGACGATGGTGCGTCAGTTCATGCTCGGATCACCCGACGGACCGGTTCCATTCCACTACCCGGCGGACACCTTTCTCGATGACGTCATGGGTGACGCCTGATGTTGCGTTACCTGCGGCTATTGGGTCAGTGGGCCCTGGGTTGGATCGAGGCGCTTGGGCGCGCGTCCATAATCTGGTTCCAGTCGATTGCGGGCCTACCGCGGCGCGGCGACATGACGCTGCTGATAAAGCAGATTTATCAGATCGGCGTGCTCTCGTTGATCATCATCGTGCTGTCGGCGTTTTCCATCGGCGCGGTGCTCGCGTTGCAGGGTTATACGCAGTTGGCGCGCGTCGGAGCGGAAGAGTCCGTGGGTCTCGGCGTTGCGCTCGTGTTGCTGCGGGAACTGGGCCCCGTGGTGACGGGACTGCTGTTTGCGGGTCGCGCAGGATCCGCCATGACCGCCGAGATCGGCCTGATGAAGACAACCGATCAGTTGTCGAGCATGGAAATGATGGGCGTCGATCCACTGCACCGGATCATCGCACCGCGGCTCTGGGCCGGCATGATCTGCATGCCGTTGCTGACCGCGATCTTCAACGCCGTGGCGATAGGCGGTTCTGCGATCGTCGGGGTCGATTGGCTTGGTGTAGATGCCGGTGGCTTCTGGGGCGGCATGCAGGACGGCGTGCAGCGCTGGGAGGATATCGGCAAAGGCATGGTGAAGGCGGGCGTTTTCGGCGTGGTCATCAGTTGGATCGCCGTGTTTCAAGGGTATGATTCGACGCCGACCGCGGAAGGTATCAGCATCGCGACCACGAAGACCGTGGTGTATTCGTCGGTTGCCGTTCTAGCGCTCGATTTCCTCCTCACGTTGGTCATGTACGGAGACTTCAATTGATTCGCATGCGCACGATTGAGATCAGTGTCGGCGCCTTTGTTCTGGCGGGGATTCTGTGTCTCGTGTTTCTGGCATTTCGCGTCAGCGGCGTCGGCGTGGGCGATACGTCGGGCAGCTACATGCTGAACGCGAAATTCAACGACGTTGCCGGGCTGCGTGTCCGATCAAAGGTCAGTCTCGCGGGCGTTACGATCGGCCGCGTTGCGAAGATCGGCGTTGACAGCGAAACCGCGGAAGCTCTGGTGACGATGCAGGTCAGCCAGGATGTGGCAAATCTGCCGGTCGATACCGGCGCGCGCATCCAGACGGAGGGTTTCCTCGGTGGGCGCTATATCAGCCTGATTCCGGGTGGCGAGGAGCAGGTGTTGCACAACGGCGACACCATCACGAACACGCAAGGGGCGATCGGGTTGGAAGGCCTCATCGATACATTCATTTCCAAGATGGGTTCGAAGTAATGCGTAGGCTGTATCTGTTTTGCGGCTTGGTACTGCTGTCGGCGGTCGTCGCAGCCGCGGCTACGGACCCTCGTGCACTGATCAGTCAAACAGCGGATATGCTGATCGTCGTCATCAAGGAAGGTAAAGGCTACTTCGACAAAGACCCGCAACGGTTCTACGCGTCGGTGGAAAAGGTGCTGGATCCGACCATCGACTTCGATACGTTCTCGCGCGGCGTGATGGCGGTGTACTACAAGCGTGCAACACCCGCGCAACGTGACCAGTTCGAAACGACGTTCAAATCCGGATTGATCCGCACGTACGGCAAGGCGCTGCTCGATTTCGGCGACGAGAGCATCGTGGTATTGCCGGCGGAACGCCCGTCGAAGCAACCCGACCGCGACAGCGTGAAAATGGAAGTGCGTTCCAAGGAAGGCAAGGTCTATCCGGTCATCTATTCGATGCGGCTCGGTGAGGATGGCTCGTGGCGCATGTACAACATCATCATCAACGGAATCAACATCGGTCTCACGTATCGCAATCAATTCGCAAGCGCGATGAATGCGCCGGAGAATAAAGGAAGCCTCGACGCCGTGATCAACGGCTGGGCTGAAACCATCGCGAACATCGATCCGGCCACGCAGGGGACCCCGGAGAGCGCCAGCGGAGAAGAGTGATGGTCGAAGTGACCTCCACCGATCTGCTGCACCATCGAATCTCCGGCTCGCCGACGTTGACCAACGGAAAGGAAGCGCGCGCGCTGCTTGATAGCGCGTTTGCGGAAATCGAAGCGGCGAACGAACCATCCGCTGAATCACGCATCGTGCAGGTGTCGTTGGGCGGCGTGACGAATGGCAATAGCGTTCTCGTCAGCCTCATGCTCGTGTGGATGCGCCGTGCGCGCGCCGCCGGCGCTCAGGTGCGTTACGTAGACGTTCCGCCATTGGTATCCAATCTGATCGAGTTCTGCGGTCTCGACGAGGTATTGCCAATAGCGCGAGCGGGCGTGCCGTCGTGATTGCCGACGAAGTGAAAACACTTGTAGCGCAAGCGATCGTTCCGAGTGAAGTTACCGCACGTGGCGACGCCAGCCGTATGGAAGTGGTTGTGATCAGCCCGGTGTTCGAAGGCGTGAGTCGTGTCAAGAAGCAACAACTCGTCTATGCGGCAATCGCTGAACTGATTCGCAATGGCGCCTTGCACGCCGTGACCATCCACGCTTACACACCGGCCGAACGCCCCGAGGCGGAGTAGTGGACAAGCTGCTGATCGAGGGCGGCCACGCTTTGCATGGCGAGCTGCGCATGTCTGGCGCGAAGAATTCGGCGTTACCGATTCTCGCTGCGACGTTGCTGTCTAACGAACCTGTCGTGATCGCCAACGTGCCGCATCTGCACGACGTGACGACGATGATCGAGCTGCTCGGCAGCCTCGGCGTGGAAGTGATGATCGACGAAAAACTCAACGTTGCCGTCAGCAGCAAGTCGTTGAACAGCTATCGCGCGCCGTACGATCTGGTGAAGACCATGCGCGCCTCATTCACCGTGTTGGGGCCGCTGTTGGCACGGCACGGTCAGGCGGAGGTTTCTTTGCCCGGCGGCTGTGCAATCGGCGCAAGACCGGTGGATCAGCACCTGAAGGGGCTGAGCGCGATGGGCGCCGAGATTCGCGTCGAAGACGGCTACGTCATCGCGAATGCAAATGGGCGCCTGTCGGGAACCCACATCCTGATGGACATCACCACCGTAGGCGGCACCGAAAATCTGATGATGGCTGCTACGCTCGCGCGCGGCACCACGGTATTGGAGAACGCGGCGCGGGAGCCCGAGATCGTCGATCTCGCGGAATGTCTCATCGCAATGGGCGCTCGAATCGAAGGGCAAGGCACTGCGACGATCGTGATCGAAGGCGTCGACGAGTTGCACGGCTGCCATCATCGCGTGATGCCCGATCGCGTAGAGACCGGGACTTATCTCATCGCGGCCGCGGCGACCGGCGGGCGGGTGCGCTTGAAGGACACCCGACCCGATACGCTCGAGTCGGTGTTGATCAAATTGGAAGAAGCGGGCGCCACGCTGAGTCACGGAAAAGACTGGCTGGAACTCGACATGAAGGGTGCGCGGCCGCGCGCGGTGGACATCCGCACCGCGCCGTATCCCGCGTTTCCGACCGACATGCAGGCGCAGTTTCTCGCCATGAACGCGATCGCCGACGGCACCAGTCGGGTAACGGAGACAATCTTCGAAAACCGCTTCATGCACGTGCCCGAGATCAACCGTCTCGGCGCCAAAATTGCGCTGGACGGCAACACCACGGCAATCATCACTGGCGTTGAACGGCTAAAAGGTGCGCCGGTGATGGCCACCGATCTGCGCGCGTCCGTCAGTCTCGTCGTGGCGGGGCTCGTTGCTGAAGGTCAGACGCTCGTCGACCGGATCTATCACATCGACCGCGGTTACGAGTGCATCGAAGAGAAGCTCACTCAACTCGGCGCGCGCGTTCAACGCCTGTCGGGCCGTTGAGGGCAGCGCATGAAGCAGTCTTCGAACCGGAAGCCGCTAACGATCGCGCTGAACCGCGGCGATCGCATCATCATTGAATGCCTGTCGATGTTGGCTGAGGCGGGAGTCGA
>CAZLDA010000192.1:0-6890 GCA_964557875.1 uncultured Pseudomonadales bacterium
CGAGTTCGATTTCGGCGACGCCGGCGAACTCGAGTTCGATCAGCTGCTCTGGGTGCTGACGCTCGGCGGACGCGTCTGACGTGAACGCTGCGGCTCAGCGCTTCTTCAGTTCCACGGACACCGCGTAGCGATCGGCGCAAGCCGTTCTGACATCACGTCTCCTCGAAGAAATCACCCGTCAGTCATTCACGGTTGCCACCAACACGGCGACTGCGTATTTCACAACCACCGTGGTACCCACTGCGGCCTGGTTCAGATCGACGTTGCCCTGCGCCTTGATGGTCTTGGTGGTGCCGTCGGCGAGTTGCAGCGTTACGGTGCGGTTCTTCGTATCCACCGCCGAGATCTTCGCACTGACCTCCACCGTTTCGCCTTCGAACGTCGCGGTATCGCCGTCTTCGTCTGCCGCCGCGGCGAACGAGGTGGCAATCGAGTCGCTGGCCGGTGCAACGCCGCGTTTGATCTCGAGCAGCGTTTCATCCATCACCCGCACGGCGACCTGCTCGCCGGCGCGGAACTGGCTCACGTCTACGCCCGATGCTGCTTTGTAGGAACTCGACTTCCCGCCTGCATCGGTCAACGTCACTTTGCGCGAGGTGGCGTCAACCGCAGTGATCGTCGCGACGGCCGTGAACGTGTCGACGATGGCAACGCCGTCGGCCGTTTGAAAAACCGCTTCCTCCCCGACACCGGGTGTTGCGGTGGAACAGCCGGAGGCGAAGGCCGCGAGCAGTGTGAGCGAAGCGGATAAACGGATGGTGGTGAACTTCATGCGGGTCGATTCCTGTCGATTGTCTCGTTTTATTTGAGTCGTCGGTTGTATGGGCGTCGTTCATGACGGTGCCGAGAGGCTCGCGAACGATACAGGAAGATGACGGCGCGGTTCGA
The DNA here is from genome assembly GCA_964557875.1 of uncultured Pseudomonadales bacterium. Classification (GTDB taxonomy): domain Bacteria; phylum Pseudomonadota; class Gammaproteobacteria; order Pseudomonadales; family Azotimanducaceae; genus DATJGR01. Next base: position 889 of record CAZLDA010000192.1, read on the forward strand.
CCGTGCTACGAAGTTGCGTCGAAAACTGGACGGGTGCGGCGACCCAAGGTACGTTCGCGTTCCGCTGCTCGCTGAGAACATCACCGCCATGTCTGATTCGCCCGCATCGCTCGATCCGGTCGCATTCGTCGGTTCGCTGATCACCACTACGCTGCGTCTGGGGGCAGGTGTCTCGACACATCCGCGCGACGCGCGTCCGAAACTGCTGTTCGAACTCTACGAATTCGAGGGTTGTCCGTTCTGCCGCATCGTGCGCGAGGCGCTCACCGAACTCGATCTCGATGCGATGGTGCGGCCGTGTCCGAAAGGCGGCACGCGGTTCCGGCCACAGCTCATGGAGCTGGGCGGCAAAACGCAATTCCCGTTCCTGCGCGACCCGAATACCGGCACCGATCTCTACGAGTCGGCCGACATCATCGCGTATCTGTTCAAAACCTATGGCACCGGCGCCGTGCCGCTGCGCTGGCAGGCGGCCGGTCTGCAGCAGCTCTTCTCGGCCTTGGCCGGTATGTGGCGGTTCGGTGCGGGCCGCGAAGCGAAGCCTTCGAAGGCACCCGCACAGCCGCTCGAACTCTACAGCTTCGAGGCCAGCCCCTTTGCGCGGTTGGTGAGGGAACGATTGTGCGAGCTCGAGCTGCCGTATGTGCTGCGCTCGGTAGGCCGCAGCACACCATCCGACTGGCTGCCGCCCGGTGTGCGCGACGCGTTCGGCGTTCAGTCGACGCCGCAAACGTTGAACCGTCAGGTGCTGCTGCAGCGCGCCGGCCGCATCACGGTGCCGTATCTCGTCGATCCCAACTGCGGCGTAGAGATGGGCGAATCCGCCGAGATCATCGAACACCTGCAGACACAATACGGCGCTTGACGCGACCCGGTTCGTGACCATCCGCATCGTCCGGCTCGGTGGCGAACGCAGCCCGAAGGAGGGTGTGCGGATCGGCACGGTGCGGCGTCCGCCGCGTGGCGTTCCCAAGAGCGAATATGCGAAGCGCAATTTCTACGATGTGTGGTTACCTACGCTCGCGCCGAGCGAACCGCTGCTGAAGGCCGTGCAGGGCGCCGTCGATGATGAACGCGCGGGGAAGTCGTTCGTGCGCAAGTACCGAGCCGAGATGAAAACGTCCGACTCTCGCGCATTGCTCGCCACACTCGCGGCGTTGTCGCATACGTCCGATTTTTCGGTGGGCTGCTATTGCGCCGACGAGTCGCGCTGCCACCGCTCCGTGCTACGTGAACTGCTCGTCGAATGCGGTGCTACGGTCGAAGCTTCATGAACTTCGACGGAGTGCGCGCGTACCTGTTGAAGCGTCCCGAGGCGTTCGAGGATTTTCCGTTCGGTCCCGACGCCTACGTGTACAAGATCTGCAACAGAATGTTCGCGCTGCTGATAGACGGCGACGGCGGCGCACGGGTGAATCTGAAGTGCGATCCCGATGAAGCGCTGTTTCTGCGCGACACGTTCGAAGCCGTCATTCCCGGCTACCACATGAACAAGACGCACTGGAACACCGTCATCCTCGACGGTTCGATTCCGCGCGGCGAAATCGAACGGATGATCGATCGTTCGTATGGTCTCGTCGTGAAGAAGCTCAAGAAGGCCGAACGCATGGCGCTCGAAGTGCGCCACGGCCGATCAGCGATCTACCGCTGACGATGCCTTTTTCGGTTAAGCGGCGTTCGCTTCGGCGGCGCGGCGTTCATCGAGCGCGCGACGTATTTCGGCGTGCGCCTGCCGCGTGATCTTGTAGCGCGTGATGAGGCTGAGCGGAATCAGATGCAGCAACGGAATGCAGATTCCAACCACCAGACCGAGGCGCATGATCGTTTCGTGCGGAACCTCCGCCGGCGCAACGCCGCGAGGCAGATCGATTGCGCTCAGAATGAGCCCGCCCAAGACGATGCCAACGCTCGAGATCGCCTTACCCGAGAACGAAAGCGCAGCATTGAACATCGCTTCCTGCCGGTAATGGGTGCGCAGTTCGTGATCGTCGAGTACATCCGCGATTACCGACGCGCCGATGATGCCCTGAATGACCGCAATCGATGCGCCGAACACTGCCATTCCCACCAAAATCACCAGCAGCATCGGATCGCCGTTCTGCGGCAGCACGTCGAGGAAACGCAGCCCCACTACGATGATGCCGTCGAACAGACTGATCGCGGAGCACACCAGCATCACACGCTTCTTGTCCCAACGACGCTGCGTGGCTGCGACTAGGGGGAACGCGATGAGCGCACCCACGGAGGCAAGCGCGAACCAGCGCAGATCTTCCGTGGTGAAGCCCCAGAAGAACGTCGACATATAGATGCCGATGTTGGCCGTGGTGCCGGTGATGGCCGACGACAGCAGCACGACTACGAACACCAGCGCAAACTGTCGGTTCTGCAGCGCGCGCCACAACTCCTTCGCAGTACCGAAAAAGCTGAAGTCGGGCGGCCTGCTCGCGTGTTGGCGCAGATAGGGAATTTCCCGCCACGTCAGCAATGTGGTCGCAAGCGCGGCGCCTGACAGCAGAATGCCCGCGCACAACGCCATCGTCGGGTAGTGGGTCGGATCCAACTGGCCGACCGGATACGCAGCCGAGCTCGGCATCAGTACTGTCAACACGAACAACGGAAACGACACTCCGATCAACCAGCCGATGGCGAACCTGAACGACATCACGCTGGTGCGCTCGGCGTAGTCGTCGGAGAGTTCGGCCGCAATAGCCGCCCACGGCACGAAAAACAACGTCATCAAGCCGCGCGTGAGCATGACGAAGCCGGTGAGCCAGAAGAACAGACCGGTCTCGCTGAGGCCACCGGGGGGAACGAACACGAAGTAGAAGGCAAAGCCTAGCGGCAGCGCGCCGATCAGCATCAATGGATGGCGGCGTCCCCAGCGGGTCTGCAGGTTGTCCGAAAGCGAAGCCACCAACGGATCCGTCAAGGCGTCGAAGATGATTGCGATCGCGAGGGCGATCGACACGCGTGTTGGATCCACGCCGAGGATCTGGTTGTAGTACAGCAGGATGAAGGTGTTGAACGTCCAGTTCTTCACCGTGTCCGGAATCGAGCCGATCGCCTGATACAGTTTGGTCGAGAAGGGAAGCGGGCCGACCCGTTCACGACGAACGTACGTGGGGATCACGTCACCTGTTGTCTGATTGATCGGCTGTCCTTGCTGTTGCTGTCGAGAAGCGAGTGGTGCGATTTTGTGACTCGCCCGATGAACGATCAGTTCGACGGGCGGTGCGCTTCCTGGTACGTGTCGAATTCCTTCGGCTCGATGACACCGTTGGCGTTGGTGTCGATCTTCGAGTAGCTGTCCTTCGGCGAAATCACCTGCGCAAACTCCGAACGATTGAGCACGCCATCGCCGTCTTTGTCGAGATGGTCGAACTGAGTGAGCGGCGGCGGCCGCGACGCACTGGTCGCGGGCGTCGTTGCCGTTGCGGATTTGGTCGGTGACGGCGGCGGTGCGGTTGCGGTAATCACGCGTTCGCTGGCAGAGAGTTTGGCGGTTTTCGAGCGGCTTTCGATCGTTGCTGTGCCGGTCGCAGGGGAGGCGGTTGCGGCGGGTACCGGCGCGGCGGGCTCCGCGGTTTGGGTGGCGGCAACTGTCGTCGGTGCTTCGCTGCGAACTACATCGGCCTTTTTCGGCCATTGGCCATCGCTTGCGAACCGCGTTGCGTCCTTGAGTCCGCTCGGGTCGGCAAGCAGCAGATAGACGCCGTCGTCCGTGCCTGCCGGTGCCAACGCGTCGGGCGCGACGGCGATCAGATTGTTCTCGATCAGAAAACTGCCGACCGAGACCACCAGGTAGACGACTTTACCCGTTTGCTCGTCGATCGCTAGGTCGCGCACCGTACCCAGTTCCTTGCCGTCGCGCGTGATGACGGAGTGTCCGAGCCAGCCGCTCGCGCGAGCCGGGGACGCCGCTCCGGCATCTGCCGCAAATCCTGCGAGGCCGACGACGACCAGCGCGTGATTCAGGCCTTGGCGAAGGCTGTTCCGCAATATGCTGTTCCGCAACATAGAGGAGTCACCGATTCGGCGAATGACACACCCGTCAGATTGTGCCTGTTCGCGGCCAAGTTTCGAGATGTCGTTCAAAGGTTCTACATGTATTGCCACGGGTGCCACCACGCCTCGGTGCAGCGAGGCGTCGAGGTCCGGCTCAGTGATTGTGCCATCGAACTCCGGGCGCCCAGTTGCTCGGATGACTCCGTCGCCATTCTGTGCAACAGTCCGACCCCATCACCGTTTCAGTAGTCGAGAACTCTGATGAGCCAAGCCATCGCAGACAACACGCAACCGTCCGACGCCTGGTCGACGCCGCTTGCCGACATCGACGTCAGCCGTTCCGAACTCTACGGCGACGACAGCTGGCGCCCGTACTTCGCGCGGCTGCGTCAGGAAGATCCGGTGCATTACTGCCGCGACAGCGCGAACGGTCCGTATTGGTCGGTGACGCGTCACGCCGACATCAAGGAAGTGGATACGAGTCATCAGATCTACTCGTCCGAGAAAGGCGGCATCACGATCGGCGAGCAGGCGACCGAAGACGTGCCGCTCGACAACTTCATCGCGATGGACGAACCGCGCCACAGCATTCAGCGCAAGACGGTCGCGCCGTCGGTGGCCCCGAGTAATCTGATGAAGCTCGAGCCGATGATTCGCGAACGCGTGATCGACATCGTCGACAAGCTGCCCGTTGGCGAAACGTTCAACTGGGTCGAGGAAGTGTCTGTCGAACTCACCGCGCGGATGCTCGCCGTGCTGTTCGATTTTCCGTACGAAGACCGCCACAAGCTCGTGTACTGGTCCGACATCACCACCGCGTCGCCGCAGTTGATGGGCGACTCCGGCATCACCGCCGAGGTGCGCCAGCGCGACCTGCAGGATTGTGCGAATACTTTTGCGCAGCTGTGGATCGAGCGGGGCAATCGCGAACCGGGCAACGACCTGATTTCGATGCTGGCGCACGGCGAATCGACGCGCGACATGATGTCGCGGCCTAAGGAATTCCTCGGCAACATCCTGTTGTTGATCGTCGGCGGCAACGACACCACGCGCAACACGATCAGCGGCGGCGTGCTGGCGTTGAACGAGTCGCCCGATCAATACCAGATGTTGCGCGAGAACCTCACGTTGATTCCGAACATGGTTGCGGAAATGGTGCGCTGGCAAACCTCGGTAATTCACATGCGCCGAACCGCCTTGCGCGACACCGAACTCAACGGCAAGAAGATCCGCGAAGGCGAGAAGGTGATCATGTGGTATCTCTCGGGCAACCGTGACGAAGCGGTGTTCGAGAATCCGGACAAACTGATCATCGATCGCGCGAACGCGCGTGCACACGTGTCGTTCGGCTTCGGCGTACATCGTTGCATGGGCAACCGCCTTGCGGAGATGCAACTGCGCGTGTTGTGGGAAGAGATCATGAAGCGCTTCCACACGATCGAAGTGGTGGGTGAGGTGAAGCGTCACCCCAACAATTTCATCCGCGGCATCGCGGAGTTGCCTGTGAGAATCCGCGCTCTGTGACGTGACTGCTGCCATCACCTGGCAGGAGTGATCGGCGCGCGGGGTTCACAGCCGTGAGCCTCACGCGCAGTATCCGAAGCCTGCTTGCTTCGGAGTGACGCGTCATGACGGACACTATCGTTTTCTATACCAATCCGATGTCGCGCGGCCGCATCGTGCATTGGATGCTCGAAGAAATCGGCGCACCGTATCGAACGGAACTGCTGGATTTCGAAAAGAACGAACAAAAGGCGCCTGCGTTTCTGGCGATGAATCCGATGGGCAAGGTGCCGACGATCGTGCACCGCGGCGTCGTCGTTACCGAAGCGGCGGCGATCTGCACCTATCTTGCAGATGCGTTTCCCCAAGCGGGTCTCGCGCCGGCGTCCGACGGTTCCCTGTGGTTCCCGTACTTTCACGCGAAGTCCGACGGCTCCCCGATCGACAGCTGGATCGGCCGGGTCACGACCGCGGGCGCCTTCACGACCTGGAAG
>CAZLDA010000192.1:6900-7183 GCA_964557875.1 uncultured Pseudomonadales bacterium
GGCGTTCGACGACCCGGCGCGCGGGACGTATCTGCGCTGGATGTTCTTCGGCGCCGCATGCATAGAGTCCGCGATCGTGGATCGCATGCTCGAACGACCCGCGTCGGTGCCCGCGATGTCGCTCGGTTACGGCAGCTACGACGCGACGTTGAACGCGCTCGAGAAGGCCGTTACTCCGGGTCCATTCGTATTGGGTGACCGGTTCAGCGCGGTCGACGTGTATCTCGCGTCGCAGATCGGCTGGGGTTTGGGCACGAAAGCACTCGAAGCGCGGCCGGCGTTC
>CAZLDA010000193.1:0-7171 GCA_964557875.1 uncultured Pseudomonadales bacterium
CACTCTTCGTCTTCACCGACGTCACCGTCGATCGCGATCGGCACTTCGCGCTCGTCCGGTAAACCCTTCATGTCGTCCGGGCCAACCCATCGACCTTTCTGCTGTACCAGGCCACCTAGATATTCGAGCAACTCGATGTCGGGGGCTGGCTCGGCACCAACCGAGCTATCGGAGGCCTGCGCCTGCGCGCTGACGAGCATGCCGAGTCCGAACCAGACGGCACTCGCGCTAACCCGCATCGAGGTTGTCTGTGTCGAGCCACGCGACAAACTCCAGATCCATCAGCAGGTCCATGTTTTCGACGGTCGCAATCTGAACATCGTCATCGAGCGGCGGCGCGCTGCTGTCGTCGACTGCAACCGTCAATCCTACGGTCAACAACGTCGCCGCAAGCGCGCCAACCGGCACCCAGGCCGGAGGTGCGCGAAGAATCGGCACGTCCACTGACGCAACGGCACGGTGTCTCGCCGCAGCAAGTCGCTCTGCCAGATCCGGCGCCAACGATTGCGCGTCGAGTACGGCTCTCGCCTGCTCGACGAACTCGCTGTCACTGCGTCGATCGGCCCCGCTCATGGCCAGTCATCCCCCAATCGTTCTCGCAGCGTGTGCACCGCGCGCGAGTAATGCGTCTTCACACTGCCTTCGGAGCATCTCATAGCGCGCGCGGTCGCCGCCACATCGAGCCCTTCCCACACGCGCAGCAGGAAGGCTTCGCGCTGCCGGGTGGGCAACGCCGCAACCGCACCTTCGAGACGTTGTGTCGTTGCATCGAGCTGCGTCCGGAACTCCGGTTCCACCCCGCGACCATCGCTGACGAGATCGATCGGGTTCGTATCGTCGTCGCGATCGCCGGGCGTGAAGATCGCGAAAATGCCGCGTTGAATGGTTCTGCGCCGATGAAAATCGGTGATCCGGTTTGCGCAGGATCCGGAAGAACAGCGGCGGCCACTCGGCCTCGGGCTTCGTTGCGTACTTGCGCGCCAGCGTCAGCATCGCGTCCTGCACGATATCCATCGCTTCGTCGGCGTCCGAAACCGCGTAGCGCGCCATACGAAATGCGCGCTGTTCCACTCCCGCGAGATATCTGTTCAATGCCGCGGCACTGCTTGTCGAGAAAACCCGGCTCATCGAGGAAACCCGTTTGCGTCGAAACCGCCGCGAGGCAGGTCCGATTGCCTCGTCGTTCGATCATGGCGTTATGAACTCGAAGCCGGCGCGAGGCGTCGTCAACTCGAGCGCGGTCGCATTGTAGCGTCCGATTGCATTGATCTGGACGAGCCGGTTCCCTGCCGCGAGCTGATCGGACAATTCCGGCGTCAACCCGGCGAAGTCGCGGAACAAATGCACTTCGTTCCCACCGCGCACGGTCACCATGTAGATACCGCGTGTTGTTGTCGGACCCGACAACTCGATGTGATCGTTCCCGCCGAGCGCGTCACGAGGAATTCCCAGCAGATTCAGCGAATGACGGGCATCGGTGAGATCGACGTCGAGTCCATCCTGCGAAACGGTGACAAACGGCTCCGCGGAACCGCCGCTTTCTCGCCAGCTCGCCCGGAACCATGCGCCGACCGAATCGGTGTCGACATCGATCACGGTAGTGGAGTCGAACGCGGGCGGCGCAGCACCGAACGCATGCACCAGATCACGCACCTTGATCAGATCGTTGGCTTCCACGCCGGCCAGCGACAACGTAGCGGTGTCTACGACATAGTTTTCAGGGTTCGCGTCGGTGGCTGCGCTCGTGCCCGTTCCGCTGAAATCGAACGCACCGGGACGAAGCCCGCCGAGCTCGACCACGTTCACCGTAAGCGGATTCAACTGAACGACACTGCCTGTAAGGCGGGTGATTTCCATCCGCACGCGTCCGGCCGTTGCATCGAGCGTAGAGGTGCCGCTCATCTTCCCGAACGCGATGATGCGTTGACCGACCGATATCGAGTCCTTGTTGCGCGCAGTCGATTCCGAATCGAGCGACGTCACCCGCGTTTCGTCACCCATCACCACCGTGACGGCGCCCCGGAATCCGTGGCTGCCGTCGGAAGAGTCGGAGTTGGCGCCTTTAACGGTCAACGAATCACCACTGCGCGCCGTCACTACGCCGTTCACCACGTCCGCGCTCGCCCACGGCACGCTGCTGCCCGCCAGTACCGTAGACGCAGTGAGCGTGCGGCTCGATACGGAGCCGTTAGCGACAACCGGCGTGCCGTTCGCAAGCGCCGCCACCGCCGCGAGACCTTCGGCACCGGTCAGCGCGGAGCCGTTCACTTCGAAGTGCGTCTGATCGTTGGTGGCGAACGTCACGTCGCCGAACTCGCCCTGCCGCAAATGGAACGGCCGCACGTTCAGCGTCACCGAGCTCGCGTTGATGTCGGTCGATGTGAGTAAGCCGCGCACGCGATGGTCGCGGTCTCCCTCGAGCTGCGGAATCACGGACAGGAACGGCTGCACCGTCACCTCTGGAGGATTGGTGGTGAGATCGACGGTATTCGATGTATCGAGATCGAAGTCGAGCGTGACCGCCGCCGGAATACCACGCACGATACGAACCGGCTCCGTGTCGGGCAGTTCGATCACCACTGCCAACGTCGTTAGTGCGTTGCCGCTCGAATCGACGGGAACGACGGGTAGTCCCGCGCCATCATCGCCCTGCACCACGATCTGCGCGTTCGTGAAGTCGAGATTCATCACGACGCGCGTGTAAGTGCCTGCCGGAACAGTAGCCACGGTGAAGAATTCGGTGAGATGGGCCACTTCCGAAAAGTCGACGCGGGTCGTCAGAGGCACCGTTTCCACGACGTCGCCGTTCGCGCGTTCTAGCCGCAGCGATCTCACGTCCACCGCATAACTCAGGAAGTCACCGGCCGCGTCCCGCAACGCAATCGTCAATTGACCGTTGTCGGCACTCGCCGCCGGTGCCGCGGTCGACCCGCCGGAGCCGCCTCCCCCGCAACCGAGCAGCACCAGGGCGGCGCACAGCAGCGCCAGACCATGCCACGTCTCGAGCAGATTCTTCCGGATTTCGCGCGCCATACGGCACTCCACACGTCGTTGGATATACCGCTTTACAACGCTCCGGCGGCCGAAACGTTGACTCGTCGATGGGTGGAATTGTTCCCTCTATTCGCGACCTTGCTATCCGATCCGCGCCGATTGCCCGCCATCCACCGGAAGACAGACGCCGGTGATGAAGCGCGCCTCGTCGCTGGCGAGGAACAAGGCGGCATTTGCCACATCCCAGCCGGTGCCCATGGTTTTTCCCAGCGGCACTTGTGAGTCGCGCTGCGCGATCAGTTCTTCGCGGTTGCGCCCGGCCGCCACGTAGCCTTCTATCGCCATCGGCGTGTTCATCAGCCCCGGCATGATCACGTTCGCCCGTATGTTGAATTCGCCGTTGCCGATCGCCAACGACTGCGTAAAGGCGTTCACCGCTGCCTTCGACGTCTTGTATGCGACGATGCCCACTGAGCACACTGCGGCGATCGACGAGATGTTGATGATGACGCCGCTGCGCTGCGCACGCATCACCGGCAGCACGTGCTTGCACGTGAACATCACGCTCTTGAGGTTGGTGTTGTGAATGCGGTCCCACACCTCTTCGGTCATGCTCGTGGGACCACGATCGCCGGCGCCGATGCCGACGTTGTTGTGCAGTATGTCGATTCGCCCCAACAGTTTCGTGCAGGCGTCGACCATGCCGGCGCATGCTGCCTCCGAAGTGACGTCCGCTTCGTGCGCCACGCCGCTCCCGCCCGCCTCGAGCACCATGGCCAGCGTCTCTTCGGCCGATTTCAGGCGGCGGTCCACCAGAAATACCGTCGCGCCTTCCTGCGCGAAACGCAGCGCTGTAGCTCGCCCGTTACCGATGGTTGCGCCCGGTGTTTGTCCGGCGCCGACGATCAATGCGACTTTGCCTTCCAGACGTCCAGCCATGATCACCCCTCAGATATCGAAGCCCGGAAGTCCCGGATCGGCCTGCACGCCGAAACTGTTCAGCGCCATCGAGACCAGATTGTATTGGCCGATGGTGAACACGATGTCCATCAGCTGCTGCGTGGTGAAGTGCTTCGAGAGGCCCTTCCATGTCGCGTCGCTCACGTGTGCGTCGGAGTGCAACTCGTCGGTCGCCTTCAAGAGCAGGCGATCCACTTCACTCCAGCCGTTCGCGTCGGGTCCCACCTTGATCCGGCGGATCTCGTCGTCGGTGATGTTCGAACGGCGCGCGATCAGCACGTGCTGGCCCCACTCGTAGCCGGATCGACATAGATAGCCGATGCGCAGGATCACGATTTCGCGCTCGCGCGCCGGCAACGTCGATTTCATCAGGATGTGATTCGCGAACACCATCCAGCGTTTCATCAGTTCCGAATGATTGGCCATCGTCTTGAAGATGTTGAACGGCTCGCCCTCGAAGCGACCCATCTGCTCCTTCGCAGTGGCGTCCCATTTCTCGGCAGGTAGCGGTGCGATGCGAGGTTCGGATACGCGCATGGAGGATCTCCGTCGGAGGTGAATGGGTGTTGGGTACTATAGCCGGAGTTTCCAACTCGCCCGCAAGCCTCGCCCACAAGGAGCATCGCCATGACAGTTCGATACGAAACCGACGCGCGCTGCGCAATCATCACCATCGACCGCCCTCAGGTTCGCAACGCCGTCGACGGCCCTACGTCGCGGCTGCTTGCCGACGCCTTCCGGCGCTTCGACGCCGATGATCAACTCGACGTCGCCATACTCACCGGCGCGGCAAACACATTCTGTGCAGGCGCGGACCTCAAATCGGTATCCACGGGCGACGGCAATCGTGTGGGGCTCGACGGCGACGGTCCGATGGGACCCACGCGCATGCTGCTCGGCAAACCCGTCATCGCAGCGGTCGAAGGACACGCTGTAGCAGGCGGTCTCGAACTCGCCCTGTGGTGCGACCTGCGCGTAGCCGCGCGCGATGCCGTGTTCGGCGTGTACTGTCGGCGCTGGGGCGTGCCGCTGATCGACGGCGGCACCATTCGTCTGCCGCGCCTCATCGGCCAAAGCCACGCGCTCGACCTCATCCTCACCGGCCGCGGCGTGTCCGGCGACGAAGCGAAATCGATGGGCCTCGCGAACCGTCTCACCGAGCCACGTGAGGCGCTCGCAGGTGCGCTGGAACTCGCGCACAGTCTCAGCCGCTTTCCGCAGCGCTGCCTGCGCAGCGACCGCACGTCGTCTTACCTGCAATGGTCGCTCGATCTCACCGCGGCTTTGCGCGAAGAGACGTGGCTGGGCCGCGAAGTGATTCGGTCCGGTGAAACGCAGGCGGGTGCGAGTCGTTTCGCCGCCGGCGCGGGGCGACACGGCGACTTTTCCAAGATCTGAAGCTGACGGGCAGCGTGAGGCGCGCGTGATCGCGGCCTGTCGAAGGAAAGGCTGTCGAAAGGAACGGCCGTCGAACGTCTCCATCCAGATGCCGATGTGTCACACCGGTTCGAGGAGAAACCAGAATGAAGTACATGATGTTGATCTACGAAACCCCCGAGTCGTTCGCGCGACGCAGCCATCCGAGCGACAACGAACCGAACATCGGGGCGTGGCGGCTGTACTACCGTGCCATGGTCGATGCAGGCATCTACGTCGCCGGCAACCCATTGCAAGAGCCGGAGATGGGCACCACCGTGCGTATCAAGAGCGGTAAGAGGTCCATACAGGACGGCCCCTACGCCGACACGAAGGAACAGCTCGCCGGTTTCATCATTCTCGAACTGCCGTCGCTCGACGCGGCCATCGACTGGGCATCCCGTTGCCCCGCCGCGGCAATCGGGGCCGTAGAAGTGCGTCCGCTCGCACCCGAAGTGCACGCACGCATCACGGAATGACCGCGCCGCGTGACGTGCATCGCGCCATCGAAGCGGTGGCACGACACTCGTATGGCCGTCTCGTTGCATACCTCGCCTCGCGCACGGGCGACGTCGCCGGCGCGGAGGACGCGCTGGGCGACGCATTGCTCGCGGCCCTGACGAAGTGGTCCAGCGACGGCGTGCCGAGTTCCCCGGAGGCATGGCTGCTCACCACGGCTCGAAACCGCTTGATCGATCGCAACCGGCACCATCGCGTTCGCGAGCGGGTTCATGAAGGCGTGTACAACGCAGCCACCGTCGAGTTGCTAACACGCGGCGACGACGATCCGGCGCACGACGAAACCTTTCCTGACGAGCGATTGAAGCTGCTGTTCGTGTGCGCACACCCGGCGATCGATCCCGCGATGCACACCCCATTGATGCTGCAGGCGGTGCTCGGGCTCGATGCTGCGGCGATCGCGCGCGCATTCGTCGTAGCACCGGCAACGATGAGCCAGCGTCTGGTGCGCGCGAAAGCGAAGATCCGCGAAACCGGCATCGCCTTCGAGGTGCCCGAAGCCGATCAGTTGGCGGAACGCCTCGATGCCGTCCTGAGTGCGGTGTATGCGGCGTTCGGCAGCGGGTGGGACGCCGCGCCGGGCGCCGATTCGGCAGACGTCGGCCTCACCGACGAGGCGATCTGGCTCGCGCGCGTGTTGAGCGAACGTCTGCCCGATGAACCCGAGGTGCGCGGCCTGCTCGCGCTGATGTTGCACAGCCATGCGCGACGTGCGGCCCGACGCGGCCCTGACGGTCGCTTCATACGGTTGTCGGAGCAGAATCCGGAGTTGTGGGACGCAGCTTCCATTGCAGAAGCCGAACGCGAGCTCACCAAAGCCGGTGCCGCCCATCGACCCGGGCGCTTTCAACTCGAAGCGGCCATCCAATCCGTTCACGTCGAACGTGCACGATCGGGCGTAACCGATTGGAGTGCGATCGCCACACTGTATGAGGGCCTGGTTCGAATGGCACCAACACTCGGCACGCACGTCGGCCGCGCTGCGGCGGTAGCGGAAGTGCACGGTGCCGCGGCCGCGCTGGGTTTACTCGACGATATCGGCGATCAAGCCGAGACGTATCAGCCGTATTGGGCCGTTCGCGCACACCTGTTGCAGCGTCTTGGAAGAACCGACGAGGCGGCGGCTGCCTTCGATCGCGCCACAGAGTTGGCAACCGATCCAGCCGTTCGCAGTTTCCTGCAGCGTAGCCGCAACGGGCGACCGCGCTAACGGCTGCCGTTGTCAGTGCTAACGGGCAAGCAACGGCGCAACCGCGGCATGCGACATCGGCGCGTCACCGAG
>CAZLDA010000194.1:0-7171 GCA_964557875.1 uncultured Pseudomonadales bacterium
TAGTCGGACAGCGCGAGATCGTTCCTGTAGCGCTGGCGCTTCTGATGGGGAAGCTCCGGCAATGAGCCGCGCACTTTGGCAATGAACGCTTCATCGATTACGACCGGCAGCAGATCGGGTTCCGGGAAGTAGCGATAGTCGTCCGAGAGCTCTTTGCTGCGCATCGTGCGCGTCTCGTCGCGATCCGGATCGTACAGGCGCGTTTCGCGCCGCACCTGACCTCCGCTTTCGATGACGTCGATCTGGCGCGCCACTTCATGATCGATCGCGCGTTCGAGAAAACGAAACGAGTTCAGGTTCTTGATCTCGGTGCGAACGCCGAGTTCGTTCGTTCCGGCCGGCCGCACCGAAACGTTCGCGTCGCAACGCATCGAACCTTCGTTGAGGTTGCCGTCGCAGATGCCGATGTAACGCACCAGCGTGTGCATCTGACGGAAGTACGCGGCCGCTTCTTTCGCGTTGCGCATGTCGGGTTCCGAGACGATTTCAAGCAGCGGCATGCCCGCGCGGTTCAAATCGATGCCGGTCATACCGGCGAAATCTTCGTGCAACGATTTGCCGGCGTCTTCTTCGAGGTGCGCGCGCGTGATGCGGATCGTGCGCGTGGTGCCGTCATCGAGACGAAGCTCCACGTGGCCGGCACCGACGATCGGGCTTTCGAACTGGCTGATCTGATAGCCCTTCGGCAGGTCGGGATAGAAGTAGTTCTTCCGGTCGAAGATGCAGCGCGTGCTGATATTCGCGTCGATTGCCACGCCGAACGTCACTGCCATCCGCACGGCCGCTTCGTTCAACACCGGCAACGTGCCCGGCAACGCGATGTCCACGCCGCTCGCCTGCGTGTTCGGTGCCGCTCCGAATTCGGTGCTCGCGCCGGAAAAAATCTTCGATCGCGTCGCGAGTTGCACGTGCACTTCGAGGCCGATTACGGTTTCCCACTGCATAGCGGACTACCCGATTCCCGGCGGCGTGCGCGAATGCCAATCGGTCGCGCGTTGAAAATCGGCGCCGAGCCCGATCAGACGGCTTTCGGTGAAGTGCGGCCCGATCAACTGCATGCCTACCGGGAGACCGTCGTGAAATCCGCTCGGCAACGCGAGCGCAGGAACACCGGCCAGGCTGGCCGGCACGGTGAACACATCCTGCTGATACATCTCGACCGGATCGCTGATCTGGCCGATCGGAAATGCCGTGCTGGGTGCGGTCGGCGTCAGCAACGCGTCGACCGATGCGAATGCGCTGATGAAGTCGTCGCGGATGAGACGGCGCACGCGTTGCGCCTTCAGGTAATACGCGTCGAAGTAACCCACCGAAAGCGCGTACGTGCCGGTGAGTATCCGCCGCTTCACCTCACGGCCGAATCCTTCGCTTCGCGAGCGCTCGTACAAGTCCGTCAGATCGACGGGTGCTTCGCAACGATGGCCGTAACGGACGCCGTCGAAGCGCGACAGGTTTGTCGATGCTTCGGCGCCAGCGATTACATAGTAGGTAGCCACCGCGGCTTTGGTATGCGGCAGCGAAATGTCGACCATTGAGTGACCAAGCGCTTCGAACTTGCGACGCGCCTCGTCGAAAACACGCGCCAGCGCTGGGTCGGTGAGCATCGCCAAGTACTCTTTAGGCAAACCGATTCGCAGTGAACGGCTTGGCGCCGCTGCCGCTTCCGCTGCGAGGCCATCGTGACCTTTCTGTGCGCTCGTCGAGTCTCGCGTATCGAATCCCGCCATCGCGTCGAGCAGCAACGCGATGTCTGCAACGCTGCGGGCCATCGGCCCGCCCTGATCGAGACTCGATGCGAAAGCGACCATGCCGAAGCGCGATACGCAGCCATACGTCGGCTTCAATCCACAGATTCCACTGAAGGCGGCGGGTTGTCGGATCGATCCGCCGGTATCGGTACCGGTCGCCGCCGGCGTGAGACCCGCCGCGAGTGCAGCCGCGGAACCACCCGACGACCCTCCGGGCACGCGCGTCGGATCCCACGGGTTTCGAACGGGCCCGTAGTAACTCGTTTCGCACGACGAACCCATCGCGAATTCGTCCATGTTGGTCTTGCCGAGTGTGACCGCTCCCGCAGCGTCGAGGCGCGCCACTGCGGTGGCGTCGTACGGTGCCACAAACGTGTCGAGCATCTTAGAGCCGCAACTCGTGCGAACGCCGGCGGTACAGAAGATGTCTTTGTGGGCGATCGGAAGACCAGTGAGTGGTGTGGCGGTTTTTGTGCGCAGCTTCGCATCTGCGGCCGCGGCCTGAGCATGCGCACGCTCACGAGCGACAGTGATGAAACTGTTGTACTCGACGTCCAGCCGTTCGATCCGGTCGAGGTAGAAGCGTGTCAGTTCAACGCTGGAGAACTGACGAGTCCTGAGTCCGTGGGCCAGGTCTGTGAGGGTCGAGAAAGGGTTCATCACTCGATGACGCGAGGTACCAGATACAAACCGTCCTGCACCAAAGGCGCGATGCGTTGGAATGCATCGCGATTGATTCGTTCGGTGACTTCGTCGGCTCTCAAACGTTGCGTTGCGTCGAGTGGATGGGCGAGCGGCTCTATGGACTCGGTGGGCACGGCTGCGAGCGAGTCGATCATCGCGATGATGCGTGTGAGGTCGTCG
Source organism: uncultured Pseudomonadales bacterium (assembly GCA_964557875.1). GTDB lineage: Bacteria > Pseudomonadota > Gammaproteobacteria > Pseudomonadales > Azotimanducaceae > DATJGR01. The sequence goes on from CAZLDA010000194.1 coordinate 2,613, forward strand.
TGCGCATGACGACGCTCTTCATCGTCGAGGGCCAAGCGCGCCAAGATGCACAGCTTGTCGATGTCGCGCTCGTGGATCGTCATGAGAATGCACGTAAAACGCGCACCGTAGCACATTCGTTCCTTGCCCAAAATCCCCGCGGTTGCTACAGTTTTATGCGCTACTCCATTCACCTCCCAGAAGACTCCCATTTAGATGCTCAAGTACATACGCGGGCTGTTCTCGCGAGATCTCGCGATAGATCTCGGAACAGCCAACACGCTCATCTATGTGCGTGATGAAGGCATCGTCCTCAACGAACCGTCAGTTGTCGCGATCCGCCATCAGAACAATCAGAAGAGCGTTGCAGCGGTGGGCCTCGATGCCAAACGGATGCTTGGCAGGACGCCCGGAAACATCACTGCGATACGGCCGTTGAAGGATGGCGTCATTGCCGACTTCCTGGTCACCGAGAAGATGCTGAAGTACTTCATCGGGAAAGTGCACGAGAACGCGTGGATGCGACCGAGCCCGCGCGTACTCGTTTGCGTGCCGTGCAAATCGACCGAGGTCGAGCGGCGTGCGATTCGCGAGTCGGCGTTGTCGGCCGGTGCGCGCGACGTCAGGTTGATCGAAGAGCCGATGGCCGCGGCGATCGGCGCTGGTCTGCCCGTTCACGAAGCGATCGGCACGATGGTGGTCGACATCGGTGGCGGAACAACGGAGATCGCGATCATTTCGCTCAACGGTGTGGTGTATTCGGACACCGTGCGCGTCGGCGGCGACCGTTTCGACGAAGCGATCGTGGCCTACGTACGCAGAACGCAAGGCAGCCTCATCGGCGAAGCCACTGCCGAACGCATCAAACAGGAAATCGGCTGCGCGTATCCGCAGAAAGACATCCGTGAGATCGACGTGCGCGGCCGCAACCTCGCCGAAGGTGTGCCGCGGAGCTTCACGCTGAACAGCAACGAGATTCTCGAAGCGTTGCAGGAACCGTTGTCGATGATCGTTCAGGCCGTTAAGAGCGCGCTCGAGCAGACACCGCCCGAACTCGCGTCCGACATTGCCGAAACCGGTCTTGTTCTGACGGGAGGTGGTGCATTGCTTCGCGACATCGACATTCTGCTGGCGGAAGAAACGGGCTTGCCGGTGGTGATCGCCGAGGACCCGCTCACGTGCGTTGCGCGCGGCGGCGGTAAAGCACTCGAATTGATGGATAAGTCCGGTAACGCGGACCTGTTGTCGACCGACTAGTGTCGTGTCCACTGGACGCGATACCACTCGCAGCGCTGCTATGATGCTGCCGTTCCAGCTGGTCTGAGGGTCTCATCAAGGCGCTATTCCTGCGTGATTCCGGCGCCGGCTATTTGTTGTTGGCGCTTGCGATCGTTTCCGCGCTACTGATGACGATCGACGTGAACTCCCGCCTGCTGCAGCCGATGCGTTCGGTGCTCGCAACGATCGTCAGTCCGATTTACGTCATTGCCGAGAGCCCTTACCAGGTGAGCCGAGAGGCGCGTGCCACGTTGTCGACGCGCGAATTGCTAACGGCCGAGAACGCGCAACTCGAGCGACGCAACCTCGAACTCGCGAACATCGCGCAGCAGTTCGTCGCTTTGCGTGAAGAGAACGCGCGGCTGCGACAGTTGCTAGGCAGCCGCCAACGGCTCGGCGCCGAAGTGCTCGTCGCCGAATTGATCGGCGTGATACCGAGCCCCAACACGTATCAGGTCGAAATCGACAAAGGTGCGGCGGATGGCGTGTTCGTCGGACAGGCCGTGATCGATGCGGAAGGCTTGTTCGGCCAGGTCGTGGAGGTCGCGCAGTTCTCGAGCCGGGTGATGCTGGTCATCGACGCTGCGCATGCGGTGCCGGTGCAGGTCAACCGCAACGACTTCCGCAGCATTGCGGCGGGCACCGGACGCACCGACCGTCTCGAGCTCGAATACGTACCGGTCACCGCCGACATCCGCGTGGGCGATCTTCTGGTGAGTTCCGGTCTGGGTGGACATTTTCCGCGCGGCTATCCGGTGGGTGAGGTGACGGCCGTGGTGGTTGAACCGACCATGACCTACGCACAAGTCACTGCAAAACCGTTAGCGGCGCTCGACCGCAGCCGGCATGTGTTGTTGGTGTACGACGCCAAAACCGAACAGCCAAAAGACGCCGACACCGCACCTGTGGATCCAGCACCCGAGGAACCGAAGTGAATCCGACGCGAGGTGGCTGGGCGATCCTGCTGACGATCGTGTTCGCAATGCTGCTGGCCGTGGTCCACCTGCCGGAGGGTACGCCCGAGTGGGTGGGTTGGTTACGGCCGTCGTGGCTCGTGCTCGTCGTCTTCTACTGGGTGATGGCGCTTCCGCAACGGTTCGGCATGATCTCGGCTTGGATCACCGGGTTGCTCGTCGATGTCCTTTATGCAGATCCGCTCGGCGTGAACGGCTTTTGTCTAGCGGCGCTGACGTATGTCACGTGGTCGTTCTACGAGCGCTTCCGCATGTACTCGGTCGCCCAGCAGGGCGCGGTGGTGTTTCTGCTCGTGCTCGGCACCGAGTTCATTCGAATGTGCGCTCAATGGATCAGCCGCGACGGAGCGCTGTCGTTCTGGGTGTTCGTGCCTGCGGTGGCGAGCACTGTCGCATGGCCGTTGGTGGCAACGGTGCTGCGGCGCATTCGATATCAATTCTCCGTCGAGTGACGGATGAAGGCGCGTTCGGCTCAGTTCATCCTCGCATCCGCTTCCCCGCGCCGCGCGGATCTCCTGGCGCAACTCGGCCTCGCGTTCACTGTTAAGGCAGCCGACATCGACGAAGCGCGCCTGCCTGGCGAGTCGGTGGAAGACATGGTGCTTCGTCTTGCGTTGGCGAAGGCTTCGACCGCTGCGCGCGGTGAGACGTTGCCGGTGCTCGGCGCGGACACCGCGGTGATGATCGACGACCAGATGCTCGGCAAACCCACCGACCGCGTTGAGGGGCTGCACATGTTGTCGCTGTTGTCGGGGCGCCAACACCGGGTGCTGACTGCGGTGGCTGTGGTTTGCGGCGATCGCAGCGAGACGCGCATGTCGCGTTCGCACGTGACTTTCCGGGAAATCACGCCGCACGAAGCTGCCGCGTATTGGGCGACCGGCGAGCCGCGCGACAAGGCCGGGGGGTATGGTATCCAAGGTATTGGAGGTATATTCGCGGAGCGCATCGAGGGCAGCTACAGCGGAATCGTCGGGCTGCCGCTCGCTGAAACAGAAGCGTTGCTCCAAGCCTTCGGCGTGGACACCTGGCAGTATCGAGATGCGTGAGGTCGCCGATGGAAGAAGAGCTGCTCATCAATGTCAGCGGGTTCGAAACCCGCGTGGCGCTCATCCAGAACCACGCGTTGGCCGAAGTGCATCTGCAGCGCTCCGGTCCCTACAGCCTTACCGGCAACATCTATAAAGGAAAGGTCGAGAGAATCCTGCCGGGCATGCAGGCGGCATTCGTCAACATCGGCCTGGGCCGTCCCGGATTTCTGCACGCGCGAGACATCGACGCGCCGCGCATCAGCGTTGCCGAACCGGATCCGGTGCAGAAGGACATCCGCGACCTCGTGCACGAGGGTCAATCGTTGCTGGTGCAAGTCGCAAAGGATCCGATTGCGACCAAGGGCGCGCGGCTGACCACCAACATCGCGCTCGCCAGCCGTTATCTCGTGTTGATGCCGCTCAACGCCCACGTCGGCATATCACAACGCATCGAAGATCCGGCCGAACGCGAACGGCTGCGAATCGCCACCGAAACAGCGCGCACCGCGCTCGGTTGCGATGCTTCGCGGGGGTTCATCATTCGCACCGCGGCCGAGGGTGTCTCGGAAGCGATGATCGAAGCCGACGTGCGCGTGCTCGAACGTGTGTGGCAGCGCGTCGACGAGCGCCAGCGCAACCAGAACGCGTCGGGTGTCGTGTATCAGGAACTTCCGTTGCACACCCGTGTGATCCGCGATTTCGCGGGCCCGGATCTCAAGGCCGTGAAGATCGACGAACGATGCACGTACGACCGCGTGCGCGACTTCGTCGCCGAGTTCATACCGGAGCACGTGGAGCGCGTGCAGTTCTACGACGATCCGGTCGCGCTGTTCGACCGTTACGGCGTGGAAGACGAGATCGAACGCGCGCTGCAGAGCCGCGTTGCGCTCCGTTCCGGTGGCCATCTGGTCATCGAGCAAACCGAAGCGATGACCACCATCGACGTGAACACGGGTGCTTATGTCGGCGCCCGCAACCTCGAAGACACGGTATTCCGCACGAATCTCGAGGCGGCAGCCATTCTTCCACGGCAACTGCGCCTTCGTAACCTCGGCGGCATCATCGTGGTCGACTTCATCGACATGGAAGACGAAGAGCACCGGCGCCAGGTGTTGCGCACGCTGGAAAAGGCCTGCGAGTCGGACCCTGCCAGAATCCGCATCTCCGGAATCTCGGAACTCGGCCTCGTGCAGATCAGCCGGAAACGCACGCGCGAGAGTTTGCGTCAGCAGGTGTGTGAGAGCTGTCCTACGTGCGGTGGCCACGGCGTCGTTAAATCCGCCGAATCGGTTTGTCT
>CAZLDA010000195.1:0-7138 GCA_964557875.1 uncultured Pseudomonadales bacterium
GGGGCATGAAATCGGACATCACGGTTACGATCACGTAGCGCCGCGCGAGTTGTCGCGGGCCGACGAAGCGGACCAGCTCGAACGCGGATCCGAGGCCCTCGAACGAGTCACCGGCCGTCGCCCGCGCGGATATCGTTCGCCGGGTTGGGACCTGAGCGCGAATTCAGTCGAGCTGTTGAACGAACAGGGCTTCGTCTACGACTCGAGCATGATGGGCCACGACTATCTGCCATACCGTGCGCGAAGCGGCGACGAAGTGATCCCAGGCCAACCGATGCGCTTCGGCGCGCCGACATCGCTCGTCGAGTTGCCGGTGAGCTGGTCGCTCGACGACTTTCCGCATTTCGAATACATACGCGGCGGCGGTTTGCGGCCGGCGAGTGCGGTGCTGGAAAACTGGCTTGCCGACTTCGACTACTTGGCGACCGAACTGCCGTGGGGCGTAATCGCCTACACGTTCCATCCGTTCGTGATCGGGCGCGGCCACAGGATGAAGGCACTCGAACGGCTGATCGTCGAAATCCGGGCGCGCGGCGGCACGTTCGTAAGGGCAGAGCAGGCGGTGCTGGAATTCATGGAGCGCGAGCGCGGGCACTGAGCCCGCGCCCCTTGTTCGACCTGTTAGCGAAGACCTTTGTTCGGATCGATGAGGTATTTTTCCCCCGTAGCCTGCTTGCCGTACACGTTGATCTCCGATAACGCGAGCGCTTCTTGTAGCGAGACCACCTTCGTGTATTTGCTGGCGAACGTCGTTTTGATCTCCGACGCCACCCGTTCGCGCAGCTTCTGGGCTTCCGCCGGACCGATCTTCTGCAGGAACGGCGTCAGTAACCAGCCGCCGATGCCCCAGGCCATGCCGAAGTTTCGGTTGAACTCCGTCGGGCTGCGATCGAGACCGCCATAGATGTACACCTGCTTGTGGGTGGTGGAACCGTAACGGCTGTATTCCTTCGCGGTTTTGTTCGCCGCCACTTCCATACAGGTGAGGATCTGCCCGGCCAGCTTGCCGCCGCCCGTTGCGTCGAACGCGAGCGTTGCGCCGGTAGCCACCAGCGCATTGGTCAGATCGTCCATGAACGAGGGCTGGCTCGAATCGACGACGTGCACCGCGCCGATCGACTTCAGCAGCTTCACCTGTTCGGGCTTACGCACGATGTTGACGAGCGAGATGCTGTCTTTGTTGCACAGCTTGCTGAGCATCTGGCCGAGGTTCGACGCTGCGGCCGTATGCACCAGTGCTTTGTGGCCTTCGAGCTTCATCGTTTCGACCATGCCGATCGCGGTGAGTGGGTTGACGAAACACGACGCGCCTTCGGCCGGCGTGGTGCCCTCCGGCAGCAGCAGACATTGCGCGGCCTTGATCACGCGATATTGCGAGTACATCGCGCCGCCGAGGATCGCCACGGTTTTGCCGACGAGCTTCTGCGCGGTCTCGGAAGTACCTGCAGCAATGACTACACCGGCGCCTTCGTTGCCGACCGGCAACGATTGATCCACGCGGCCTGCCATCATGCGCATCACGTTCGGAGCGATGCTTGCGGTGACTACCGGATTCGCAGCAGTTCCGGAGGCTTTCGCGGTGCTCATGTCTGCTGCCCCGAGCAGCAGGCCGAGGTCGGATGGATTGATGGGCGATGCGTCTACACGCACGACCACTTCGTCCGGTTTTGGATCCGGGGTGGGCGTATTCACTAGCGTCAGTTCGAGCGTGCCGTCTTTCTTCACGGTCGAACGCAGTTGCAAGCCGTTCGGTTGAGCCATGAGTGTCTCCTGGAGTTCGCGGGGTGAGGGGGCGATTCAATCGGCTTACGCGTCTTTAATCAAACGGTGCTTGTCGCGTAGGCTTCGAACTCCCCAGCAGGTCAGGAGTTAGCGTGTCATGGCACAACCTATCGGCATCTTCAGCACTGCAACGGAAATGCTCGGTGCGCTGCGCGCACGGAAGATCTCTTCGTCCGAACTCGTGGAAATGCACCTGCAGCGGATTGCGGAGCGCGATGGAGTGCTGAACGCGATTCCGGTGCGCACGGCGGATCGCGCGCGCGATGCAGCGCGTCTTGCCGACGCGGCAATTGCGCGGGGCCAACGCGGCGCGTTGCTCGGTTTGCCGATGACGCTCAAGGAATCGACACAAACGGCGGGGCTGCCACAAACGGCCGGCATGCTGCCGTTCAAGGATCACAAACCGGCGGTGGACGGCACGCTGGCAAAAGCCGTGTTCGAAGCGGGCGCGTGTCTGCTCGGCAAAACCAACATTCCGGTCGCACTCGGCGACTGGCAGGCCGACAGCCCGATTTACGGCCGCACCAACAACCCGTGGGATTTGAAGCGCACGCCGGGCGGCAGCACAGGCGGCGGCGGCGCCGCATTGGCCGCGGGCATGACGCCGCTCGAAATCGGCAGCGACATCGGCGGATCGATCCGCGTGCCCGGTGCCTACTGCGGCGTGTATGGACATCGTCCGTCCGAAACGGCGATTCCGCGCGAAGGTTCATTCCCGATGGGGGATCTGCCGAATGCTGCGGGACTGATGGGCGTGCAAGGTCCACTTGCGCGGAGCGCCACCGATCTCGAACTTTTGTTCGATGTAATCGCAGGCCCGTGCATCGGCGAAGACGCGGGCTGGAAACTCGCGTTGCCCGAATCGCGCGGCGCGAGGCTTGCGGACTTTCGCGTCGCCGTAATGCCGCCGATGCCATGGGTGAAAGCTGCGGCCGAAATGCAAGGCAAGGTGGAGGAACTGGCGAAGTTCCTCTCCCAACGAGGCGCCAAAGTCGCGCAGGCGATGCCGACGCTCGATTTCGAACAGTACTTCCGCGACTACCTGACTCTGTTGACGGTAACCACTACGCAGGGCCAGCCGCGTGCGGAGCGCGAGGCATCGGCGGCGGCGATTCCGCCGGGCAGTGTGCTGTCGGCACAAGCGGATGGCCTCGTGCTCGATGCGGCGGGATATCTGGCGCTGGTGCGTCGACGCGAATTGGCGCGCGCAGCGTGGCGCGCGTTCTTCGAGGACTACGACGTGCTGATCGGCCCGATGACGCTCGATGCCGCGTTCGAACACCAGACCGGCCTGTTCAACGAACGCACGTTACGCGTCGACAACGAGACCGTGCCGTATGCGATCAATCTCGTTTACCCCATGTGGGCGATCTTCACCGGTCAACCGTCCACCGCATTTCCAGCAGGGCTGAACCGCGCCGGTTTGCCGCTCGGACTGCAGGCGATCGGGCCGTATCTCGAAGACCGCACGACGTTGCGCTTCGCGCAGTTGCTGGAGCGCGAGTGGCAGGGGTTCATTCCGCCGCCGGGGTATTGAAGTGACGACACGGTCCGACGACTTCCGCGATGCCGCGCGCTCGATTGCCGGAGAAAATCCGTCGCGGTTCCAGGGAGACTGAGAGGGCGATGGACTCGGCGCGCTACTGGGTCGGCGTGATCGCAATCGCCTTCGTGCTGCGTCTGCACCAGGCGCGGGTATTCTCCAACTGGATCCTGCTGGGTTATCCGGAGCTGAGTCCGGCCGATCCGGACGCACGCCTGGTGACGTTTTGGCTCTGCGTATAGCGCCTACATGCAACGCGTGCCCCGCTTCATACCGCGTTCAGCACACGGCCTAACAGGTCACTAAAGGCGCAACCAAGCGACGATCAAACCGGCTAGCAGGTACGTCCCGAAACTGCGCGCGTGCACGAACGCGAATGCGGAGTACCACAGCGGCCACACTTCCGCCGGATAGTCCCGTGGGCACGCATCGGGCGGCCCGTGCCGGTAAACCCTGATCGCGCGTATTGCGCCGGGCAGCGCGAGCATCGCCAGCAGGCTTGGTGAGGGCAGCCGCGCGAGGATCACCAGTACCGGGATCGCGACGTATGGCAACACCAGCATCGCGATGGCTACCTGTCGTGCGCGCGCGGCGCCGAGACGCACCGGCAGCGTCCGAACGCCTTTCTCACGGTCGAACGTGTACTTGTCGATGTGTTTTCCGAAGATGACCGCGGCTGGCGCGAGTGCGTACACCGCGCCGATCGACGCCGCCCACGCGCTCCAGGTGCCCGATGCGGCGAGGTAACTGCCGCCCGTCATCAATGGTCCCCAGGCCAACAGCACTGCCAGCTCGCCGAGACCGAGCTTCTTCAATGGATAGGTGTAGAACAGCAGCAGCAGCGCACCGGCCGCCATGGGCCACAACACGGCGCCGCCGATCTGCTGCGTCAGCCAGACGCCGATCAGCAGTGCGGCGACGCCGGTGATCGCGATGCTGACGAGCAGCTGTCGGCGTGTCAGCAGTCCGTCTTCGAGAACGTGTGCGCCGTAGCGATTGCGGAAGTAGTTGCCCTTGTCGATTCCCAGCGCTGAGTCGGTGAAATCGTTCAGCTGGTTGTTCGTCGCGTGTGCGAGCAGTAAGCCGATGAGACACGCAACCCACGCAACCGGGTCGATCGGTCCGTTCAGCAGCGCCAGCATGCCGCCGACCGCTGCAGAACAGAACGTCATGACGAGTACCGGCGCGCGCGAGGCAATCAGCCAACGCACTACGGGACCCGACGCGCACCACGCGTCTCTCGATACACGTGGCGTCGTCGTGCACGCCTGCAGCAGCGAGATCCGGTCGACGATTGCGCTGTTACTCCAGCCCGAGCACCACGTTCCAGTGCTCTTCGCTCACGGGCATGACGGAGAGGCGGTTGCCGCGCCGCAATAGCGTAAAGCCGTCGAGGCGCGGCTCCTGCTTCAGCTCTTCGAGGCTGATGACGCGTTTGAACTGTTTGACGAACTTGACGTCGACGCCCATCCAGATCGGCTTGTCGGGAACGCTCTTCGGATCGTAGTACGGGCTCTTCTTATCGAACGCTGTCGCATCCGGATACGCTTCGCGCGCAATCGTCGCGATACCGACGATGCCGGGTTCCGGACAGCTCGAGTGGTAGAAGAACACCTTGTCGCCTTTCTTCATGCCGTCACGCATGAAGTTGCGCGCCTGAGAGTTGCGCACGCCGTCCCAGAACGATGTGCGCTGCGGCTTTGCTTTCAGATCGTCGATACCGAACACGGACGGTTCGGACTTCATCAACCAGTAAGCCATCGCTCGCCTCCGTCGACCGTTACGGACGAAACACTGTCTCAGAACCGGCGGATGCTCCGCCGGAAACAGGGTGCCGGCCGGCACCCTGTCAGGCCGCGCATGTTACTTCTTTCGGGGGAACCATTGCGGCGCCAGATCGCTGGCGGCGTCCAGCGTGGCGTCGATCAGTTCACGATCCCACTTCGACAGATTCAACTCATCGAGATTGCGGGTCATCTGGAACAGCGACCGGATGAAGTAGGCCTGCACGCTGGGGTCGGTCGCGAACTCGGGCGTAACCGCGCCGTGCATCAACGCCATTGCGGCGAGCGTGAGCGGTTGAGGCGGCGCGCCATGCCGGCGCGTGAAGATGGCACCCGCCGAGCGCCACGTGGCCACGACCAGGTCGAGTGCCATCGTTGAGGACAGAGCGACGTTGCCGAAGGATTCCCGAGCCTGCCGATCGAACTGCTCTTGAATGAGTGCCGCGGCTCTAGCTTTATTCATGTATGTCGGGTGTAGCGTAGGTTGGCCAACGGCATGCGTCGGCGGCGTGGAGCGGCGCGCATTCTAGAGAACGTGGGTTATGGCGCTGGTCTGCGCGTGCCAATTGCCAGTCCAACTCGGCCATTCGGGAATGACCGGTTAAACTCCGCGCCACGATGATCGAATACATGACAACGTTGGCAGTGGGGCACGAAGCGACTTCACGCGTGCTGAGGGACTATCAGGTCGATCCGGCGCAGGTGTTCCGCGCCGCCGGCATCAACCCGGAACCGTATCGCGACCCCGACAGCCGCCTGCGCGCGCCGGCGATCCGCAAGCTGTGGGAGCAGTGCGTGAAGCTCACCAACAACCCGTGCTTCGGGTTCGAAGTGGGCATGGCGACGCACCCGGCAAACCTGCACGCAGTCGGCTACGCCTGGCTCGCGAGCCGTAACGTTCGTGAAGCGTTGCATAGACTCGTGCGATATCACCGGCTGCTGTCGTCCGCGATGAAGGTATCGATCGAGGAAACCGAAGCTGAAATCGCATTGGTGTTCGAGCCGTCGTAAGGTTGGCCGCAGGAAGGGGTGGACGCGATCACCGCGGGCCTCGTCGCCATGTGTCGCGAAATCAGTTACGAAGAATTCAAGCCGTTGCGCGTGGAGATGACGCGCCCGGCGCCGCCGTGCGCGAAGCAACTCGCGAAGTACTTTGCGTGTCAGGTGCGCTACAACGCCGAGCGCACGTGTGTCGTGTTTCGGCGCGATCAGACCGAGAAATTTCTGCCCAGGCAGAATCCTGCGCTTGCACGTGCTAACGACGAAGTTGCGTTGCGGTACATCGCGCAGATGGATCGCAGCGACGTGTTGAGCCGATCGAAGCTTGCGATGATGGAGATGCTGCACAACGGCGAACCGTCGCGCAAAGCGCTCGCGGAGCGTTTGCACATGAGCGAGCGCACGCTGGCGCGGCGGTTGCGCGACCGGGGCATGTCGTTCCGCGGTTTGCTCGACGGCGTGCGCAAGGAACTCGGCATCGGCTACATGGAGGAATTGCGCCACGCCGTTACCGATGTGGCGTACCTGCTCGGATTTTCCGACCAGTCGAATTTCGCCCGGTCGTTCCGCCGCTGGACCGGGCTGACTCCGTCGCACTACCGTGCCGAAAAGAAGGCGGCTTCCAACCAGACCGAGCCCGGCGACGTTCAGCCCTGACGGACCTCGTCTAACGGCTGCGTAAGGGCGCGTTCGGCGCGTATCGGATCCGCTACAAACCTACGCACTGATCGTCGTCTGCGCACGGTGGTTGCCTGCCCGCGGATGGGTTTAGTATCAGCCCTCGTCACCCGCACCGCGGGCACTCAGTGGAGTAAGCCGATGCCGCTCGAAAGCAAAAACACGCTTGGATTCGATCCCGATGCACTGCGCCGGAAGTACACCGAGGAACGCGACAAGCGACTTCGCGCTGACGGCAACGAACAGTATCGTGAGGTGGTCGGCGACTTCGCCCGTTACCTCGACGATCCATACGTAGAGCCCGGTTTCACCCGTGCGCCGCTCGAGGACGACGCCGAGGTCATCGTCATCG
>CAZLDA010000196.1:0-7133 GCA_964557875.1 uncultured Pseudomonadales bacterium
AGCCCTACACCGCCTCCGCGCTCAACCGCAATAACGCCGTAGGCTAACCGGTTACCTTGGTGAAGCCGATCGCCCCCAATCGCGAGGAATCGGGAGCGACGAGCCTTGTAATGCTAACGAAGCCCGGTATCGCACTCGATGCCGACGAGTGCAAATGCCTTTGGCCCGACAGCCATCTGAGCTTCTGGGCATCTTGGGAAGTCGAGGACCTGAATATGAACCAGATAGGTTCCAGTGGGCACACTCACCAAGAAGTTCCCCAAACTATTGGTCACTGCGGAGGCCACCGAGCGGCGCAGGTTATCGAGCACTTCTACTCGGACTCCCGCGAGGGGCCGCGTGCACGGCAGTAACGGTTTGCAGACTGGTGTCGTAGGTCCAACGCTAACGTTACCGGCGATACCAGGGTTGTAGCCTGGCACGACGAGGCCGGGCTGGGGTGGGGGCGCAGTTGTTTGGGCTGCCACACTCCCGCTCAACGCGCCCGCGAGTATGATGCATCCGGTCAAAATCGGCGGGGCGAATACACGTGTCGCGCGTTTGGTAGTCATAGCTCTGTCTCCTGTCACTAAGAAAGAAAATGTGCAACTCCCCTCGATGTTCCAGCGCGATCGGACAATCCGACGAGGAAACCCGAGGAAACCCGATTGCGCTGCCGCCCGAGGGTCGAAGAATCGTCGCCCCCGATCTGCAATCGCATCTGATCCTTCGACCTCGTGCTCGCCTCCCACGCTAAACTGCGCGACTGCCGCGCACGGCGAGTTGTATCGCTAACATGGATTCATTCCTTGATGATGCTCAGGACAATACTTGGAGTACGAAGCCGCATCCTCGTTTATGAATCCTTGCATTCCGTGCAGCCAAAACCACGGGTCCGACAGTCCACCCTGAACGTGGCTTATTTGCTCGGATGACAGCTCATGCGCTGTGCCGTCGTCGAACCGTCGCTGGTCTGCCTGTCTTCGCGTACCACCTGATCTATCTCCTGCTTCCATCGTTCCCTGCGTTAAAGCGCATCAACAAACGTGGGTGCGCAATGGTCTCCACCGCGCCGTGCCCACAATCCTATGGCCCGGCGGGAAGAACCACGGCGTTCTTTTCCGCTCGGCGCATCAGTACAGCGCAAGCACCGTGCCCAAGCTAGGATTCGACGATTTCGCCACGTTTTGAAAGACTTAAGGCTTTACCGCGGCCGAAAAGGGGATGCAAGAAGACTTGACGTGGGTCGACGAGAGTCGAGTTGATGCGTGGAATGGTTTTGAGTAGCTTCGGCAGCAACGAACCTTGCAGGGTAGGTCTTTCCGAATTGCGCAGCGGTTGCAAACGTAAGCGCGCGGCAACTACGGGATCTATCGCCTTGCGTCCCATTGGGAAATGCGGCGACCGCTACGGCGATTTCAGCTACGAAACGAAGCACGTCGCACCTCGCTGCAGACGAACGGTTCTTCAATGACTGGTCTGCTGTGCTGCTCAACGCTCTGCGCGAAACAAATGATACAAAAGTCGAAGTCCACCGAAATTATCCCGATACCGTGTGCCCCTAGTCTCTACGACGCGTTCTGACCCGGAAGAGCACTTTCCTAAGCAGAGAGGAAGTCACTATGTCAAACACACGTCGCCCGCTTTTCGCCTTACATGCCTTGTTGTGCGCACTCGTGCCGCTCACGGTGATCATGTTCCCTCCCCAAACCGCCAATGCCGCGCCCACGGCTCCGACCCAATCTGAAGCTGCGCGTAAGGGTCTGACGGAACGAAATCGCGAGGCGCTGGAGGAATTGCAGAGTCGCAGCGCCGCATCTCTACGCGGCACAGCTGCCGCAGCGAACAAGGCGCCATTTGTTGCGGCGTCGGTGACTAGCGATCCGCGTATCACCTTTAACGACGCAAAGAAGACTCCGTGCTACTATCGAAATCAGTTCTTCAACATGGATATTCGAGCAACCGCGGAACTCCTACATGGCGTGGCGTCGGAGTCACCTCCCAAGACAGGGCGGTACGGGACTTACGAGATCCTTGACGCTGCACCAGGCCCTAACACCATTGAGGTAGTTTGCGACGGTTTGGTCCACGATTTTCCTGTCACCATCCCCGATCCCGTAGAGAACTTTGTCGAACCGTCGCTCCTGCTAAGCAACGCGCCGCCGGTCATATCGGGCTTCAAGGCATTCGTCGGCACCCAATCGGTCGTCGGTGCAACGAAGGGCAGCATTGTCGACTTAGTTGTAACCGTTAGCGACCCCAATCGCGACTTCTTGACCTACGTGTGGGCGGTCAACGCCGGTACGATCATCAGCAGTTCTGGGAACAAGGCCAAATGGCAGCTACCCAACGCCCGTGGTGTGAATCTCGCCTATGTCGTGATCACCGATGGCAAAGGCGCGTATCGCGAGGCGAGCGTGACCGTCTCAACCGATGCCGGAACAGTTCCCGCTCCGGCGTCCACGACCCCGACGGCCAATCCTTCCGATAAGGTCGATGCCGGCGACCACTTCCTGACGTTTTTCTCAACGCAGGCTCGCCTGACATTCGCCGGTAGAGGTGCGGACTCCAAATTGGGATCTTGCCGCTACTACGTCAGTATTGGCGCCGCGGATGGTTGTGGCCTAAACGGTGAGCTGATCAATCCCCGCTTTAATTTTTCTAGCTGGAAGAAACGTTGGGGCTTCGACGTTGCGGGTGCTGACGTACAGGCGATCTACGTTAACGGCGCGGATTTGAATCGTGAGCGCAATATGCACGGCATCTCTAAAGCCCTTGGCACGGCGTTCTATGTGTGCAACCACAGCAGCGCGAACGACCCAACCCTAAGCAATGCGGTAAACAATAACAAACTCATTGCCTGCGGTGCGATGGAGTATTCAGTCACGCCCGGCGTGAACAGCGGCCTGCCGTTCGTCAAGTTCTATGTATTCGGCCCGTCTGGGTCGATGATTCAATCGGCTAACCAAGACGGCCGCGGCGAGAAGTTTCTACCGGGCGCGTGTGTGGTATGCCATGGCGCTCATCACGGCCCCAACCTTGACGCTGATTTCACTCGCTTTGACGAAAACGGCCGAACGCAACCCAATCTACGGGCGCAATTCTTGCCGTTTGATCTGACCAACTTTGTTTTCTCCACTACCGCGAGCCTAAGCAGGGCGAGTCAGGAAGCACAGTTTCGACAGCTCAATCAACTTGTCCTGAAGGACAAGCCGACACCTGCGATAATCGAATTCGTCAAAGGCTCCTATCCTACAGCGACGAGTACCTTTGCTTCCAATTTCGTACCCGCAGGGTGGGCGGGGCACGAACCTTTGTACAACAAGGTCGTTAAACCCTATTGTCGCAGCTGTCATCTGGCCATGGCACCTGACGATTCCACGAACGGCCTGGCGTTCCAATCCTTCGAGCAGTTTAGGCAGTTCAATTTCCAAAACAGCGCGAGAACCTGTGGGCTGAACGTGGGAGTTGCACGCAAGCGCTACTCCATGCCGAATTCCCTGGTCACGTTCAATAAATTCTGGAACGATGCGGCGGCGGTCAGCGCGCTGCAAACTCATCTGATCGATGAGGGGGAGATCTTACCGACCGATAGGTGCGTCAAACCCTAGGGGGATTGCGATGTCCTGCGATCACAAATGAATGTCATGGGGCCGGCTGATGTGGTTGCACGCTAATATTGCAGACGAGAGGAGCGGCCCCGAAGCCCCGCTTTCGGGTCACCTCTGCAGCTCTGCCGCTACGCGGACCCCTTACCGTCGACGCTAGAGCAAGCACAGTGCGGACCTACACGGCCACGACAGTCATCGTCGCACCACCTGAGTGCTTGTGGCCGATCCTTGCCGACGTCGTGCGCTGGCCAGAGTGGTTGCCGACCGTGACCTCGGTCGAAGCACTGGGCGCGGAACCATTGGCGGTCGGCGCCCGCTACAGAATCGCCCAGCCCAAGCTCCGGCCCGCAATCTGGTCGGTCGTTCGGATCGAGCCGTACCACTCTTTCGCGTGGGAATCACGCTCGCCAGGAGTGCGCGCACTGGCCAACCACTGCTTGAGTCCGGCGCCCGGCGGATCGACAGAGGTAACCCTGCGAGTCGACTTTTCGGGTCCACTGTCCGCGCTAGTAGGTGCTATCGCCGGTCGTCTCACGAAAGAGTATCTTCGCCGCGAGGTGGCAGCACTCGAACGACGGGACAGAGCAACGTCATGAGCCGTGTGTTGTATGAGCCGTCGTTCCACCTTACGGCGGCGTCTGTTGAGCTTTGTTCGACGCCTGCCGTACCGCGCGATGCGCGAATGAGCACACGGCCAATGGGCAGGCGTTGAACAAAGCCCAGTGGAGGAAACCGCGGGTGCGCCCGCGCTGGTCGGCGTAGAGGTAGTGTTATGGCGAATAGAGCGTTCGCGCTGGTACTCCATCGAGCTTTGCCCAACGCCTGCAATGCCCTGTTAGAGCTGGCTCGGTGATGGAATGTTGGGTCAGCACAACAATTGCTTTCCCCATTGATTCAGGCAGTTATTTCTAACTCGCCAAAGCGGTGTTGGCATCGCCCAACAGTCCACACTAGACAGGACGAACTAATTCTCTGAACCGTAACGGTTTTGATCCTGGCATCCGAGTTGCAGTAGGGGGCACAGTAGGCCCAAGTGAGCTTCTCACCCAACCAGCAACCAAACGGAGGCCAGAATGACAGCTCTAACCAAGCCCCTCGCCGCTGCGGTCCTCACTCGATTCGCCGTTTTCACCTTGTTCGGAGCTGCGTGCCTGAATGCGGCGCTTGCCGACGACAACGGCCGCGGTTCGATCCGGAACGAGGGCGCGATTGGCGTGGGCCCACATTCTGCCGCTACTCCAGAGCGCAAGGCTGCTAGCCGGGCCGTTGTTGAGTCGCTTTCCGGCAACTTACCTTTGAGCTTCGAGCTGAACCACGGGCAGAGTGACAAGAGCGTACAGTTTGTATCGCACAATCGAGGCTACAGCATCGCGCTCTCTTCCACGGAGGCAGTAATCACTCTCAGGTCTCTCACCACAAACCGACGAAAGGCAAAAGGACCAAGTATCGAAGAGGTATTGGACGGTGAGACGCACGCCCAAGCACCAGCGAACACGCCACAATCAAGCGTACTGCGACTGCAACTCCTGGGCGCAAACCTCGAGGCGACTAGCTCTGGGTTGGACAAGTTGCCCGCGCACGTGAATTACATCTCCGGCCAGGATAGAACCAAGTGGCATACCAACATTCCCACTTACGCCCAAGTCCGGTATGAGAATGTATATCCCGGCGTCAATCTGCTCTACTACGGCAATGACCAACGCCGGCTCGAGTATGACTTTCAGATTGCTCCAGGAGCGGATCCCTCGCGCATTCGCTTGAAGTTCAACGGGGTCGACTCACTCAACGTGAACGACGCGGGCGAGCTGGTATTGCACGCTGGCGGTCGCGAGCTGCGGCAACACCCGCCTCAGATCTATCAAGAGATGGCCGGGGTCCGCCATTCTGTTTCGGGCAGCTACAAGATGACGGGCGCACGCGAAGTGAAGTTTGCGCTCGGAAAGTACGACACCTCGCGCCCGCTCGTCATCGACCCGGTGATCACGTATTCGACCTACGCCGGTGGCGTGAATGCCGATCCTTTCACTGGAGATCATGACTCCGGCAACGACATAGCCGTAGACGCTTCTGGAAACATGTACGTCGTTGCCACCGCCAATGCCGTCGATCGCTACGATACCGACGTGCTCGTGCGGAAGTTCAATCCGAGCGGCTCGACATTGCTCTACGCGACCTACCTCGATAGCACCAAGTCGAACGATAGGGGCAATGGAATTGCCGTGGACGCGGCGGGGAATGCCTATGTGACGGGACAATTCGGCGACCCGATGCTCCCAGGCTGGGGGTTAGGCGTGTTGGTGGCAAAACTGAGTTCCACGGGAATTCCAGTGTACTCAGGTACATTTGGCGCAGGCAGTCCTGGCTACCGCATGGACGAAGGGATGCGTATCGCGGTGGACGATGTGGGGCACGCCTACATCGTGGGTACGACGTACCGGCTTGGGTCAGCGTTTCCCACCACGCCGGGCGCTTTCCAACGCAGTTCCGCTGGTGGCCGTCTCAGCGACGCCTTCGTGGTGAAAGTGAATCCGTCCGGTACGGATTTTGTCTATTCCACGCTATTGGGCGGCACAGGAGACGAAGAAGGCTTGGGCATTGCGATTCGCAAGGTCGGCACTGGCTACAACGCCTACGTCATCGGGGTGACAAGTCTGGCGGGCGATTTTCCCACTACACCCGGCGCGTTTCAGCGCACCTTTGGTGGCGGTGGGTCGGACGTGTTTGTTACGCAATTGAACGCCACCGGCTCCGCATTGGTTTACTCCACGTTCCTCGGCGGCAACGGGCGAGATCGAGGCAATGGCATTGCGGTGGATGCCGCGGGCAACGCCTACCTGACGGGGTGGACTGGTAAAGAACCGCTCGACTCAGTCAGTCGCTTTCCTATCGTGAATGCGTTCCAACCGATCTACGGTGGTCAGGGTGGTGCCACTCCGGCGGCGGCAAACGCCTTTGTGACCAAGCTGAATCCAACCGGCTCCGGGCTCATCTTTTCGTCTTATATGGGGGGAGGCGGCTACAGCCTGTGGGACGCAGGCGTCGCCATCAAAGTGGACGCCGTGGGCAACGCTTATCTCACCGGGATTACCGGGACGCGGACTGATCTCTTTACCGGATCGCGCTTTCCCATCCTGAATGCGTTTCAGCCCAATCCCGGTTCTTCCGCGTTCGACGACGCCTTCGTTGCCAAGGTGAGTCCACAGGGGGCGCTGCTTTTCTCTTCGTATCTCGGCGGTAGCTACACGGACGAAGGGCACGGCATCGCGGTCGATGCTGCAGGCAATGTGTACCTCACCGGCATTACCATGTCGGCGGATTTTCGCACCACCGCCGGCGCCTACCAGAAGCAAATCGCCGGTGGCGGCTGTGCTTATCCGTTCTCTTGTCCGGACGCCTTTGTGACGAAAATCGCTACTGGCAACACCGTGGCGCTGTCGATCACCAAGGCAGGGACTGGTAGCGGTACAGTCACTAGCAGTCCGACCGGGATTAACTGTGGAACAGATTGCTCTCAGAAGTACATCACCGGCGTGGTGGTGAAGC
>CAZLDA010000197.1:0-7104 GCA_964557875.1 uncultured Pseudomonadales bacterium
TTCCTGCAGTATCAGTGGGACACGTTGTTGGTCGAATCGCTCGTCGTCGCGGCGGTACTCGGCCGGAAGCCCCGGATCGGCATCTGGCTGACGCGGCTGCTCGTGTTCCGGTTCATGTTCCTGTCGGGCGCAGTGAAGCTCGCATCGGGCGACCCGACGTGGCGCAGTCTGTCCGCGCTCGATGTCCATTTCGAGACCCAGCCGCTGCCGACGCTGCTCGCGTGGTACGCACATCAATTGCCGCGCGCGCTGCTGCATTTCGGTACGGTCGCGACCTTCGTCATCGAACTGTTGTGTCCATTCCTCATATTCGCGCCGCGCAATGCGCGCCTCTTTGCGGCCTGCGGCTTTCTGTTGCTCGAGTTCCTGATCGTGCTGACCGGCAATTACAACTTCTTCAATCTGCTGACGATCGTGCTGTGTCTCGGTTTGCTCGACGACCGCGCGCTGGGCGTGTCGGTCGCTGCCGGAGCGCGCAGTTCGCCGCCGGCGAGATGGCGCGTTGTAGTGGCCGCGATGGCGTTGCTCGGCGCGCTGCAGATCCATCAAATACTCGCGCGCGATCGTGTGAGCGCCTGGGAAGCCGCGCTGTTGCGCAGCGTGGAGCCACTGCAGCTGGTGAACAGCTACGGTCTGTTTGCGGTAATGACGACACACCGCGACGAGCTGGTCATCGAGGGGTCTATGGACGGCATCGAGTGGCTGGCGTTGCCGTTCAAGTTCAAGCCGCAGCGATTGGATGTGGCTCCGCGCTGGGCGACTCCCTATCAGCCGCGGCTCGACTGGCAGATGTGGTTCGCCGCGCTCACGAGCCGCGAAGGGGCGCCGTGGTTCGATAATTTCGTCGTTCGCCTCTTGAGTAGTGCGCCGGAGGTTTACGCACTGCTCGATACGACGCCGTTCGCCGAAGAGCCGCCGCGTCTCATCCGTGTGTTGCGTTATCGCTACCACTTCACCACTGCCGAGCAGCGGCAGGAAACGGGCGCCTGGTGGCGCCGTCAGTACGTCGGTGTGTGGTATCCGCCAGCGCGGCTCGCCCAATAGCGGGAACGAGCCTGCTGCGACGAGCGCGTTACCAGGGATGCGACTCGCCGTTCCACTTCTTGAAGCTGCCGGTATCGGCCAGCGTCAGGTTCGCGATGACCGACATGATGCCGGTGGCGCTTTCCTCGGGGCTGATGTCGGCACCTGAGCCGCCCATGTCGGTGCGTACCCAACCCGGATGGATCAACCCAACCGCGATGCCGTCATTGGCGAGCTCCACCGACGCCATGCGCATCACCTTGTTCACGGCCGCTTTCGACGAGCAGTACGCGAACATCACCGGCATGTTGAGTGCCAGCGCGCCCATCTGGCTCGTGATCGTAATCGCGCGCGGATTCTTGCCGGCTTTCAGATTGCGACGGAACGTTTGCAGCATGCGCAGCGGCGCCATCGTGTTGACGGCGAACGTTTCGGCCCAGCCGTCGAAGTCCATGTTCGCGAGCGATTGTTTCTCACCGCTCGGGCCGGCCATACCGGCGTTGTTGATGAGAATGTCGATCGGGGCGGTGCGAATCTCTGCCGCGAGCGCCGCGATCGATTTGCCGTCGGCGACATGCACGCCGTGCAGCGTCAGTCCTTTGCGCGACTTCGCGAGCGCCTGCAACTTGTCGGCCTTTGCAGGTTCGCGGCAACACGCGAGCACGCGATGACCGGCAGCCGCATAACGTGCGGCGAGTTCGAGACCGATGCCGCGGTTGGCACCTGTGATGAGAACGGTTTCCATGTGGTTTCCTGGCAGGTTGTTCGTGTTTCAAAAAATTCAGGTGAATCGTTCCACCGGAATAGCAGTCCGTTCTGCAACGGCCTGCTATTTAGCGCGGGCCAGTTTCAGGGCAGCCGGTCTGCTTCCGTCGAAGAGCGCGTTGACGCCGTCGTCGTCGGTGGCGAGCAGCCGTTCTAGCCATCCATGGAAGCGTTGGCCGCCTCCTTCGTTGCGGCCGAACATCACGTGACTCTTTGCGCCGGTCATCAACGCGCGCTGCTGGCGCAAGCCCGTCGCATAGTCTTCGTCTCTCACCACGTACTCGAGCAGTTTGAACTGCGCATCTGCGGCAATGCGCTGCTCATCGGTCGGTTGCTTCTCCATCAGATACGACTGCACCGTGAACGATGAACCGGGCGAGTCGCCCGGGAACAACTGCGAAATCATCACGCCGCGTCCGCCACCGCCGTCGAACGACGCAATCGACACGTGCGGGAAGATCGTCCACACGCCGCCGAGCAGCGCGCGCGTCGGCCATTCTTCTTCCGGCGTTCCCTCGAGCGCGATCAAAGAAGGATCGGGGGAGCTGACGCGTTGGTGCGGACCGTACGCGGTGTAAAGCGCCTGGTTCGGCATGTTTTCGCCGAACGTGTTCTTGTGAAGGATGGGTAGGTGGTAGAGGTCCATGTAGCCGTCGTACGCGATCTTCCAGTTCGGACCTGCGATCGTGCGGCGCGAGAACAGATACCAGTCCTTGAAGCCGAAGTGATCGAGCAGTTGGTCGTAGCCGGACAGGAACTTGTCGATCGGAAGCGTGGATTTCGGATCGAGCGTCACCCAGATCATGCCGGCGCGTTCGGCTACCGGTAGCGTGGTGAGTCCATTGCACGACTTGTCGATGTCGCCGAAGTCCTTGCTCGCGTAAACCGCGACGAGCGCACCGCTCTGATCGTAGGTCCACGCGTGGTAGGGGCACGTGAAGCGGCGGCTGTTGCCGGCGCCTTCCGGCATGATCTGCGAACCGCGGTGGCTGCACATGTTCACGAACGCACGCACGCTGCCGTCGGGATGACGCGTCAGCAGCACGGGCACGCCGGCTGCCTCGATGGCGCGATAGTCACCGGGCTTCGCGAGTTCGACGCTCAGCGCCAGCATCAGCGGCATGCGTTTGAACACGCGGTCCATTTCGAGACGGAAGCGCTGCGGGTCGTAGTAGTGCTCGGCGGGAATTCGCGCGACTTCGTCGACCTGATTGATCGTGCCGGCTTTGACGTGCGCGATGTTGTCTTTCGCCATGCCGATGAGTTGTGCTCGGGACATTCGTGCCTGCTCGTACTTCGGTTGCGCCAGCATCGTTGAACTGTAAACTGCGCGCAACACCGCACACCCGATTAGCCAAACATCCCTTAGCCCAATATCCCTTAACCAGATATCCCTTAGGAGGTTCGTTCATGTCGTCACTCGTTGCTACGTTTCAAACCAGCAAGGGAGACATCCGGGTCAATCTGATGGAGGACGTAGCACCGCTGACGGTCGCGAATTTCATCAACCTCGCGCAGCGCGGCTACTACGACGGGTTGACGTTCCATCGCGTGATCCCCGACTTCATGATTCAAGGCGGATGTCCGCTCGGCACGGGCACCGGCGGTCCCGGCTACAAATTCAAAGACGAGTGCTCGTCGAAGGCAAAACACGACAAGCCCGGCAAGCTGTCGATGGCGAACGCCGGGCCCGGCACGAACGGTTCGCAGTTCTTCATCACGCACGTGCCCACGCCGTGGCTCGACGGCAAACACACCGTGTTCGGTTCGGTGCAGGGCGCCGAAGACCAGGCCGTGGTCGACAAGATCGTAAAAGGCGACACCATCGAGACGATCACCATCGACGGCGATACCGAGGCGTTGCTCGAAGAAGTGGCCGATCAAATCGGCAAGTGGAACAACGTGCTCGACAAAGCGTGACCACGCCCGACGTCGTCATCGTCGGCGGGGGAATCGGTGGCGGGGCACTAGCGAAGAATCTGGCGGAAGCGGGCGTATCGGTACTCGTACTCGAACGCACGCTGGAATACGCCGATGTGGTGCGCGGCGAGTGGATTGCGCCATGGGGCATTCCGGAAACGAAGGCGCTCGGCGTGTATCCGATCTATCGTGCCAACGGTGGTCATCACGTCACGCGGCATGTTTCCTATGACGAAGACGTCAATCCGCGTCTTGCGGAGAAAGCCGCATTCGATCTGACCACGCTGCTACCCGACAATCCCGGGCCTCTGTGCATCGGGCATCCGTCGATGTGCAACCTGCTGAATCAGGCCGCCACTGATGCGGGTGCTACCGTGCTGAGGGGAGTCTCGAACACGCGCGTGACGCCGGGTTCGCCGCCGGCCGTTACGTTCGATCACGCCGGCAAGACGACCACTCTGCGCCCGCGTCTGGTCGTTGGGGCGGATGGCCGTCACGGCAAAACCGCGGAACAGATCGGCGCGAAGCTGCAGCAGGACGAACCGCATCATCGCTTTTCCGGCATGTTGGTGGACAACGTGCCGCAGTGGCGCGACGACACGCAGTTCATTTCCAACGAAGGCGACGTGAATGTGCTGGCCTTCCCGCAAGGCAACGGTCGGATTCGTCTGTACATCGGTTTCCCGCTCGAACAGAAAACGCGGCTCGCAGGTCCGCAAGGACCACAGCGCTTTCTGGAGGCGTTCCGATTGAAGTCCGTTCCCGGCAGCGACGCGATCGCGGCCGGGCGGCCGATCGGACCGTGCCTCGTTTATCCGAACAACGACACGTGGATCGATGAGCCCTACGCGGAAGGCGTGCTGCTGATCGGCGATGCTGCGGGGCGCAACGATCCGATCACCGGTCAGGGACTTTCCATCACGCATCGCGACGTGCGCATCGTGCGCGACATTCTGCTCAAAGACTCGAACTGGTCGACGGATGCATTCGCTCCCTACGGCGCCGAACGCAAGGAACGCATGCGGCGTTTGCGGATTGCCGCGCACATGGCTGCGGTGCTCGAAGCCGAGTTCGATACCGCGGCGCGCGAGCGCCGACAGCGAGCGAGTGAGAAACGTCGCGCCATGGCACCGGAGTCGCTCGCGATGCTGACGCCCTTCATCGGACCTGAAGCGTTGCCGCCCGAGGCTTATTCCGACGAGGCGGTCGCCGCGTTCCTCGCCTGATCCTCGTGGTGCACCGGATCGAGGTGCCACAAGCGCGATTTCGCGGCGATCAGCGCGATCACCGCGAACATCACGGCGGATGCCAGTGCCAGCGCGCCTCGCGGCCCGATCCACTCCACGAGGAATCCATTCGTGAGTGCGCCGATCGGTCCCGAGCCCATGAACGCAAACGAGTAGAAACTCATCACGCGGCTGCGTTGGTTGGGCGGTGCTTCCACCTGCATGATCGTGCGCGCCATGCTCATGGCAATGCCGCCGGCCATTCCCCACAGGAAGATCAGCACCAAGAGCACCGAGAAGGTGACACCGATGCCGATGGCGCCGAGCATCACGGCGCCGAGCCCCTGCGCGAGCAACAACGCGCGGCCCTGGCGGCGGATGTCGCCGAAGCGGATCAGCATGAAGATCGTGGTGACGAGACCCAACGCGTTCGCCGCGTTCATCAGCGCGAGGTCGCCGGCCGAACCCGCGTAGTACTCGCGCACGAGCAGCGGCAACGTGACGATGTACGAGCCCATGAAACACAGTCCCATCGCGATGCTCTGCAGCACGGTCATTCGCATCGGCGGCGACGCGGCGATGGTTCGATAACCCTGCGCAATGGCGCGGCCGATGTCGCGCAAGCGGTGGTGTTCCTGTGCAACCGGCGTGGGTCGGTCGGGAATCCGCGCGAAGAAACGCACGCCGATCGTCAGCGCCACTGCTTGTACGAACAGAATCGGCAGCGGACCCACTCGTTCTGCGAGCGAGGCGATCGCGAGGCCGGCGAGTTGCACACCGAACTGCATCATGCTGGCGCGCACCACCGCGGGTTGAATGCCGCCTTCTGCAACGTGGTTCAGCAGACCGTCGCGGGCCGGTGTGACGAATGCCTGCGCGGTGCCCATGACGATCGCGTAGTAGATCATCGCCTGATAGCTGAGGTTGCCCGTCAGCACGACGACGAACAGGAACAGCGGCGGTAGCGCCGCGACGCTCTGCGCCACTATCACGATCCTGCGGCCGCCGAAGATGTCGGCCAGGCTGCCGCCGATCAGAATGAACAACAGAGTGGGTATCAGCAGGGTCATCTGCGCGATGCCGACCATCTGCGGCACCTCGTGCAGCTCCATCGTCACGAGCCACGCGAACATCACCGACTGAATGCCGAACGCGAAGAACCACGAACCGGTTCCGAGCAGATAGAGGTGGAAGGCCTTCAAGACGCGGCGTCCAGTTGCTCCCAACGCGCGTACGCGGTCGCGAGTTCCTGATTGATGCGCTCGAGTGCCGCGAGACCCTCCGCGATCGTGGTTTTGTCCTGCCGATAGAACGCCGGGTCGGCGATGCGCTCTTGCAGTGCTTTCTGTTCCGACTCGAGCGTATCGATGGTCTGCGGCATCGCGTCGAGTTCGCGCTGCTCTTTGTAGCTGAGGCGCTTCTTCGCTGCGGTCGGTTTGGGTGCAACGACGCGTTGCTGCTGCGCGGCAGCGGCCGCCTTCGGCGCGCCGATGGCGCGCTTCTGCCGCAACCAATCCTGATATCCGCCGACGTACTCACCCCACCGGCCGTCACCTTCGAAGGCCAGAACGCTGGTGACGACGTTGTCGATGAACGCGCGGTCGTGGCTGACGAGCAGCAGCGTGCCGGTGAACTCGGCGAGCAGTTCTTCGAGCAGTTCCAGCGTTTCGGCGTCGAGATCGTTGGTGGGTTCGTCGAACACAAGCAGGTTCGCCGGTTGCGTGAACAGTTTCGCCATGAGCAAACGGTTGCGTTCGCCGCCGGACAAACTGGCAACCGGCGAGTTCGCGCGCTCGGGCGGAAACAGAAAGTCGCCGAGGTAACCGATGATGTGTTTCTTGCGGCCGCCGATGGTGACGTGGTCCGAGCCTTCGCTGACGTTCTCTCTTACCGACAGCAGCGGATCGAGCTGCGCGCGCTGTTGATCGAAGTACGCCGTCTTCAACTGCGTGCCGAGCCGCACGTAGCCGCTTTGCGGCACGAGATCGCCGAGCAGAAGACGCAGCAACGTGCTCTTGCCGCAGCCGTTCGGTCCGATGATGCCGATGCGGTCGCCGCGGCGGATCGTCATCGTCAGATCGCGTACGAGCATGTGCTCGCCGTAGCCGAAGCTGACGTTCTCGAGATCGGCGACGATCTGCCCGGAACGGCTACCGCTGTCGAGATCGAA
>CAZLDA010000198.1:0-7102 GCA_964557875.1 uncultured Pseudomonadales bacterium
GGCCCGCACGCGACTCTGGTGTTCGAAGACTTCACGACCATGAAGTACCAGGTGCAGGAGATGCTGCGCATCGAGCGCATCTTCGAGGCCGCCGCGATCAAGGAAGAGATCGACGCCTACAACCCGCTGATTCCCGATGGCGGCAACTGGAAAGCGACGTTCATGATCGAATACGACGACGTGGCGGAACGTCGCGCCGCGCTCGCGACGATGATCGGCCTGGAACACCGCGTGTGGATGAAGGTGGGCGATACGGCGCCGCTGTTCGCGCTCGCGAACGAAGACCTGCCCCGCAGCAACGACGAAAAAACCGCGGCGGTGCATTTCCTGCGCTTCGATCTCACGCCGGCGCAGATCGCGGCCGCGAAATCCGGCGCGCCGATCGGAATCGGCATCGATCATCCGGCCCTGCCCTATCGCGTCGATCCGATTCCGGAGCCGATTCGCGCAAGTCTGGTGAGCGACCTCGCTTGAATCGCTTCCTGGGCCGGCTGGGGCAGCGCCTCGCGCGCTACGTCTCAACGCCGGCCAAGTTCTACAAGCCCACGGTGGTCAGCGGCGGCGAAGTTCGTTGGCCCGACTTCATTCAGCCGTGCGACGTGCTGCTCGTAGAGGGCTCTTCCAGAATCAGCACCGCGATCAAATACCTGACCCAGTCGACGTGGTCGCACTCCGCGATCTGCGTAGGCGGTGCCGCGCCGTTTCCGCTCGTGGAGGCCGATGTCGAATTCGGCGTGTCGTCGGTACCGTACGAGAAGTACATCGATTCGAACGTGCGCATCTGCCGCCCCGTCGGACTGAGCGACGAAGACCGCGCGCGACTCATCGACTTCGTAGTCCGCCATATCGGCAATACCTACGATCTGAAGAACGTCTTCGATCTGGCGCGCTTTCTGTTGCCGGCGCCCCCCATACCGGCCCGTTGGCGGCGGCCGCTGCTGACGTTCGGCAGTGGCGAACCGACGAAGGCCATCTGCAGTTCGTTGATCGCAGAGGCATTCGAAGCGGTGCGTTATCCGATCCTGCCGGACCTCGAGTCTCAGGACGGCGTCGAAAATACCCGATGGGTGTACAAGGTGCGCTCGCATACGGCGTACACGCCGCGTGACTTCGACCTGTCGCCGTACTTTGCGGTGATAAAGCCCACTATCGAACGGCGCTTCGACTATCGCGAGTTCCCCTGGTTGGAACACGCCTGACCCGACCCGAGTTCGGAGCGAGCCACCTCATTCATGCTCGGGCGCTCTCGTCGCGACGGTAGCAAGTCGTTGGGTCGGACGCTCGGACCGCGAGCTTAAGATGCAATCGCTGATGCGGATCGTGATGCGTTCTCGGGTTGCAGGTTGCGACCCCAACAGAAAAAGCACTGCGATCCTGCTGTTAGCATCGCGGTTCCACTGTAGGCTATGCCCCCGTCAATGCTGGACGGATCCGGAGACACTATGCGATGGGGGTTACTCGCGGCGCTGCTGCTTGCGATGGGAGTCGCTGCGGCTGCAAGCACCGATGGGTCGCTCGCGAAGGCAGACGCGGCAATGGCGCAAGCGCGCGAGAACGACATGCCGTTGCTTGCGCCTGAGGCATGGGACGACGCGACAAAGGCATACGCGGATGCAAAAGACGCCGTCGATCGCAACCGCTCGCGGGAGCAGATCGACAAGTACGTCGACCAGGTGACGAAGGCGATCAACGGTGCAGCGAATACCGTCCGCATCGGCCACGCCACGTTCGAAGCAACGATGACGAGTCGCAACAACGCGATCTCGGCAGGCGCCGATCAACTCGCGGCGCGCATGTTCACCAAAGCCGAGGAACAGTTTCGCAAGGCCGCGATAACGCTGGAGAACGGCAAGCCGGACAAGGCTCAGTTGCAGGCCGCAGAGGTGGTACAGAGCTATCGCGCCGCGGAGCTCGAAGCGATCAAAGGCGCGATCCTGCGCGATGCCCGTCACCTGCTGACGCAAGCGGATCAGGAGAACGTCGAAAAGTACGCGCCATTGACCCTTGGTCAGGCGCGCGCGTCGCTGGTCGAGGCGGAAAAGGCAATCGTCGAAGATCGTTACGACACCGATCGTGCCCGGCTGCTGGCAAAGCAGGCGAAGGAACAGGCCAGCCACGCGTTGCACCTGGCAGCGCAGATCAAGGGCGTGCACGACGGCGATCGCACCCTTGAGGAGGTGTTGTTGCGCTCGGAAGCGCCGGTCATCGACATCGCGAATGCGCTCAGCGTAACGCCCGACCTGTCGAACGGCGTCGCATCCACCGCCGCGGCAACGCTTGCATCCGTAAAGCAGGCACAACACAACCTGGCGCAGATGAAGCTCGAACTCGACGAACGCAATGAGCGCATCGCCACGCTCGAAACCACGCTCGGCGGCGTTTCCAAGGAGACCGTCGCGCTCAATACGCTGCTGGCCGAGCAACAGGAGCGGCGCGATCAACTGCTGCAGGTCGAGCGGCTGTTCCAGCCGAACGAGGCCGAAGTGCTGCGCACCGGCAACTCGATCGTGCTGCGGCTCGTCGGCCTCAGCTTCGACAGCGGCGCCGCATCGATAAGACCGGACCAGGCTGCGTTGCTCGAGAAAGTGGAGCGCGCGGTCGAGATCTTCAGCGACGCCGTCATCACCGTAGAGGGGCACACCGACTCGTTCGGGGGCGATGAGTCGAATCTGGAGCTCTCGCAACGCCGCGCCGACGCCGTGCGAGCGTATCTGCTCGCCAACATGCAGCTTGCCCCGTATCGGATTTCGGCCATGGGCTACGGCGAGACCCGACCCATCTCCAGCAATGAGACGGCCGATGGTCGCGCGCGTAACCGTCGAATCGATCTGGTGGTACTGCGTAGTGGTGATTGAAACGCCCCTCATTGAAACGCCCCTCTTTGAAACGCGTAGGGGTGCTCAGCGCGCGGGCCTTTTGCTCGCTACGATTCTCTGTCATGGATGCGCACCACCCGACTCTGCTGCCACGCCTTCAGCCGCTCTGCCGCGGCATGTCGCCGCAGCGCCTCGACCGGTCGCAGCATCGCAACCTGTCAGCGCGACGAAGACGGCCGCGGCGAACGACGCCGATGCGCACTGCCGGCTTGCCACGCGCCTTACCGAAAACGTCGAGTCGTGCCTCAGCTCACTCGATGCCGATCACGATGCGATCGACGACAGCGAAGACCAGTGTCCGGACACCACACCGGGTATCGCTGTCGACGCAACCGGATGCGCGGTGCCACGCTCCGAGCTCTGACCGTGTAACGATGGACTAGGTGGCATGGATATCACCTTCACCGCCCTCGCCGTTCTAGCCGCCTCTCTACTGGGCGGATACGGACTGCGCACCGTGATTCACTCGGCCGGACGCCGCTGGCTGCACCTCGGCGCAGACACCGTTGCAGTGATGGGCGGCATTGCCTTCTGGGGGATGCTCGTCGGCGGACTGGTGATGGCCGTGCGCATGCTCGCCGCACCCGCGGTGGGCGATGCGCTGGCAACGCTTGCAGTACATGGCCCCGCGTTCCTCGCGGCGGTTGCAGTGGTAGTGATCGGCCACCTGCTCGGTGTGGTCGGGCAAGACCTGATCGGCCGCAGCGCTCGCGTCGTCAGCACCGGCAGCGAACAGCTGGTCCGGCGCACCACGTACGCCGTAGTGCTGTTTCTGTCGATCGTCATGGCGCTCGATCTGGTCGGCGTATACGTCGGCTGGATACTCAACACGCTCGTTGGTGTGGTTATCGCCCTGTTCGCCAGCGTCGGCATCGCATTGTCGATCGGGAGCATCGGCTTCGTTCAGGATCTGATGACCATGCGCCGCTTCCCCGAACTGATCCGACCCGGCGCACGCATCCGCGTCGGCAACATTCGCGGCCGCGTGATCGAAGTGACCGAGACAACAATCATCGTCGAAAGCGCCGACGGCATCATTCACGTCCCCGGCCGTTATCTGGCGACACGACCATTGCTGGTCGAGCCGGACAAAACCTCATGACGACGATCGACGTCGAACTGATGCACGCGTGGATGCGCGCCGACGCACCCGCCTGTTGCGTGGCGCTGGCGAAGCTCGGCGCCAAGGAGCGCGCGGCCGCGTTGGTGCAATGCGAACCGGGCGATCTCGCGCTGCTGATGCGGCACGCACCGGTATGGTGGCTGAACGTCGTGCAGACCGAACTGCCTGATCTGCCCTGGAACGAAGCAGTCGTTGAGGCCGGCGTCGACATCAACGTGATCCGCATGCTGCGCAGCGCGCGCCGTGAAGTGCGCGAGCATCGGCTCGCGAGTTTTCCGGAGCGGCAACGCGCGCGCATCGCTCGTGCACTGGTATTGCCGCGCGACCGTGTGCTTTCAGCGCTCGACGATCGCCCGCCGATTGCGCACCTCAGCGAAACCGCCGGCACGGTGCTCAACCGTATCGGCAGCCTGCACGTGCAGGGCGAATCGTGGATCTATCTCGTGAACGACGTCGAAGGCTACGCGGGGCAAGTTGCGATCGTCGATGCCGCGCGCGCGAACGCGGAGCAGGTATTGGCCGACCTGCCGCTGGTGCAACGGCCCGTGCTGCATAGTGGACTGCTGCTCGATCATGCGATGCGCCTGCCCGACTGGCAGGTGCATGACAGCCTGCCTGTGCTCGACGAAGCGGAGCGCTTCGTAGGCGTCCTGCGCCTTGGCGATCTCGTTAGAGCGTTGCGACTGACGGACGCAGATGCAAACCCGCGGCCGGTGAACCTCCCCGTCCTGATCATAGGATCGTGGACGGAACTGCTGATCGCATTGATGGGCCGCCGCAGGACCCGGACATGACGCTGTCGGACGAGGTGCTCAATGCAGCGCCCGACGTCGCCGTCAGCGTACTGACCCGTCAGTCCGAAGCAGAACTGCTCGCCTGGATCGACGAGGGGACCGTGCAGCGCGCCGTTGTCGCGTTGCGCCATCTCGACGCCGACACCGCCGGCCGATTGATCGAAGAGTTTTCGGCCAAGCGCCGGGCGGACGTGATCGCCGCGATGGAACCGCGCGACGCATTCCGTTGTTTACGAACGATTCCGCGCCGACGTCGCGAGGCACTCGTTGCGTCGTTGCCGCCGGCCGTGAAACGCGAGGCCGAACGCATCCTGCGTGTCCGCGAAGATTCCGCCGCCGCGCTGATGGAAATTCAGCCGCTGCACGTCACCACTCACACACACGTAGCCGAGTGTCTCGCGCGCGTTCGAAACTGTCAGACGCGTCTGCCGCGCACCCTGTTCGTAGTGGACAACGACGACACGCTCGTGGGTGCGATCGATCTGCAAGCGTTGATCGCCGCCGCGTCCGACGCGGCCATCGGCACACTGATGCATCCCGTGAAGTGGCAGGTCGATGAGTTCACCACGCGCGAAGAGATCGCAGCCGGTATCGGCCGTTTCAACGTCAACACGTTGCCGGTGGTGAATCTGCAAGGCCGCTTCTCCGGCATCATCCGCAGCGAGAACCTGTTCGACGCCGTTGAACAGGATGCGTTGTCCGATCTGCAGACGATGGTGGGCGCCGGTAAAGACGAGCATGCACTGTCAACGGTGTGGACCACCGTTCAAAAGCGTCACCCGTGGTTGCAGATCAATCTGTTGACCGCATTCCTTGCGGCTTCGGTGGTCGGCTTGTTCGAACACACCATCGCGCAATTCACGGCGCTCGCGGTGCTGATGCCGGTGGTCGCGGGCCAATCCGGTAACTCCGGATCGCAGGCACTCGCCGTCACACTGCGTGGACTCGCGCTGCGGGAAATCGGCGTGAATGCGTGGACGCGTGTGATGCGCAAGGAGATGTCGGCGGGTTTGTTGAACGGACTCGGCGTCGCGCTGATTACGTCGCTGTCCGTCTACGTGTGGAGCAAATCACCCGGGCTCGCGCTGGTGATCGGCCTCGCGATGGTCGCGTCGATGACGATCGCCGGAATCGCCGGTGCGTTCATTCCGATCATGATGAGCCGCCTGGGACAGGATCCCGCGACCAGTTCGACGATCGTGTTGACGACCGTCACCGACGTATCCGGTTTCTTCTCGTTCCTCGGCATCGCCACGCTGTTGTCCTTTCTGCTCTAGCGGAACGAGTTTCCGGCCGACAAAAGAAAACGGCGCAATCGTCTGGATTGCGCCGTTTCGAAAGGCTCTTATCGAGCCGCGATCAGTTCAAACGATCGATCAATAGTCACCGTGATCGTGGTGCTCGTGACCATGGTCGTGCCCACCGGCCGCCTTCGGCTTTTCGGGCGCATCCGCGATCAGCGCTTCGGTCGTCAGCATCAGGCTCGCAACGCTTGCGGCGTTCTGCAGAGCCAGACGGGTGACCTTCGTCGGATCGAGAATGCCCAATTCGATCATGTCGCCGTATTCACCACTCGCGGCGTTGAAACCGTAGTTGCCTTTGCCGGCACGTACTTTGTCGACGATGACCGACTGTTCGAAACCCGCGTTTGCGACGATCTGACGCAGCGGTTCTTCGATCGAACGGCGCAGAATCTTGATGCCGGTCGTCTGGTCGTCGTTATCGCCTTTCAGCTTGTCTAGCTTCACGCTCGCTCGCATCAGAGCAACGCCGCCGCCGGGCACGACGCCTTCTTCGACTGCAGCGCGGGTTGCGTGCAGCGCGTCTTCGAGGCGCGCTTTCTTTTCTTTCATTGCGATTTCGGTGGCTGCACCAACTTTCACCACTGCAACGCCACCGGCCAGTTTCGCCAGGCGCTCCTGCAGTTTTTCGCGATCGTAATCCGACTTGGTGTCGTCGATCTCCTTGCGGATCTGACCGATGCGGCCTTTCACTTCTTTCGACTTGCCGGAGCCGCCGACGATGGTCGTGTTCTCCTTCGAGACTTCGACGCGTTTCGCGGTACCGAGGTCTTCCAGAGTCGCTTTCTCGAGTTGCATGCCGGTGTCGTCGGAGATGACCTTAGCGCCGGTCAGAACCGCGATGTCCTCGAGCATCGCCTTGCGACGATCGCCGAAGCCGGGGGCTTTCACCGCCACGACGCTGACGATCGAACGGAGTTTGTTGACCACAAGCGTAGCCAGCGCCTCGCCTTCGATATCTTCCGCGATGATGACCAGCGACTTGCCTGCACGCGCCACGGCTTCGAG
>CAZLDA010000199.1:0-3961 GCA_964557875.1 uncultured Pseudomonadales bacterium
AGTGAACTCGGGCAGCAGATGGTGAAACTGGTACACGAATCCCATGCGGCGATTACGCAGTCGCGCACGCGCTTCGGGGTTCAACGGACCCACCAACGTACCGTCGATTCGCACTTCGCCGGAGTCGGGATCGGCCAACCCGCCCAGAATGTGCAACAGGGTGCTCTTACCCGAACCCGACCGGCCCAAAACCGCCACACGTTCGCCCTGCCCCACGCGCAGATCGATACCGCGCAGCACCGGCAGCAGCGACGGGCCCTGATGAAACGACTTCACCAGGGCGCGAGATTCGAGCGCGGCTGCGTCACTCATGTTTCAGCACGTCCGCCGGTTTGAGACGCGCGGCCCGATACGCCGGATACAACGTGCTGCCAAGGCTGAGCAGCAATGCAACGCCTGCCACCGTGATCAAATCCGCGACCTTTACCTCGGCCGGCAAATAGCTGATGAAGTACTGGCTCATCAGATGCAGTCCGAGCGTGTGTTCCAGCCATTGGTAGCCATCCTGAACCAGCAATGCCGCGCCAGTTCCAAGCAGCAGCCCCAAGCCGACACCCGCGAGTCCAATCACGCCGCCCAGCACGAGAAACGACATCACTATGGTGCGGGTACCGCCGCCCAGCGTTCGCAGCACCGCAACGTCGCCGCGACGTTGATTGACCACCATGATCAGCGCCGACACCAAGTTGAACGCAGCAACCCCGACAAGCAGCGATAGAAGCAGGAACATCATCGCGCGCTGGAATTCGATGGCGCGGTACAGATTGCCGTGCATGCGCATCCACGTGATTGCATAAACCCTCTCTGCTCCCAATGCGGCCACCACCGCGCTGCCAACCGGCGCCGCATCGAACAGGTTCGACAGGCGCACGTTGAGACCGTCGACGCCTGTGCCGCGGCGGAACAATCGCGCAGCGTCACCCAAGGCGACGTACGCGGACCGCTGGTCGAGTTCGGACTGCGTATTGACGATGCCCAGCACCTTCACCTTTTTCTGCCGAGGTATCAGACCAACGAGCGATACGCTCGCGTCCGGCAACACCGCGGTAACCGAGTCGCCCACGGCTACGCCGAGATGTTCCGCCACGCCACGGCCCAGCAACACGCCGAAGGAGCCGTTCACCAACGACTCCATTCGCCCGCCGCTGACGTATTTCGACAGGTCGGACACGGCGGCTTCGTGCTCGACGTCGATACCGTTGAACGCAACCCCGGACGAACGACCATTCGCAACCAGCAGGCCGGTACCATTAATGAACGGTGCAACACCGACCACGCCGGGCACACTTGCGATATCGGCGGCATCGGCTTTCCACTCCGAAAGCGGCGCTACGCCACGCACCGTCAGATGCGGAACCACGCCAAGCACCCGTTCCTTCAGTTCGCGCTCGAAGCCGTTCATCACCGAGGTCACCAGCACCAGCACCGCGACGCTCAACACGAGCCCGGCGATCGCGACGATGCTGATGAACGAGATGAAGCTCCTGCGCGAATTCGCGTAGCGCAGGCCGATGTTGACGGCTAGTGGGTAGAACACTGAATCGCGGTGGGGTGAAAACGGCGAGAGTGTACCAGATGCTCGCGCGGCAGCCGGGGTGGCGCGCTATCGACCCGCTACTACACTTCCCGAATGAGCGGAACTCCCTGCGTATACGGAACGTGAGCGCGGATCAACGCACCAGCTTTCGAATCACCGAAGACGTCCTGCTGGCGTGCATCGTGCTGCCTGACGACGCCGACCTGAGCAAGCCCATTCAGTCGCTGTTCGAGCCCTGCGAAGCGTACGAAATGGAAACGCGCCTCGAAGAACTCGATCAGGGTTATCGCGAGTGTCATGCGCGTCTTGCGCGCATCGATCCCACAGCGGCTGAAGCGGCGGATTGGCTGTCGGCCAAACTCGACGTCCTCAAAGAGGCGCTGCTCGCGCAACGTCGCGCGTCGGGCAACGGCATGCGGCGTGCGAGCGTTTCGCTCGCCGTGAGCGGCATCGGATTCAGATACGCAATGCAGTTGCCAGTCGGTCAGATTCTGGCAGTGCATCTGGTAATGGAAGACAGCCACGAATCGTTCATGGCTTACGCGCGTGTTCGGCAGTGTCGTACCGACGACGATGCGCTATGGATCGGCGCGGAGTTCGAGCCGCTGTCGCCGGATACCCAGCGACGCCTGAGCAAACATATCCTTCAGGCCCAGATAAAGCAGCGAAAACAATAGCTTAAATAAGCTATTTGAGAAATGTCCAAACTTGACTATCCCGCCGCAAGCCGAGCGCGCGCCACACCCAGTTGACCCGTGATCTGCAGCGCCGCGACCCGATAGCACTCTGCAAAGGTCGGAAAGTTGAAAACGTTCTCGACGTACGTTTCGGCAGTAGCGGATTGAATGAGCCCCATCTGCCCGACGTGTACGAGGTCGGTCGCGTTCTCGCCGATGATGTGAATGCCGCGTACCACTCCATCGGGAGACGCAACCATCTTCAACACGCCATCGGGACAGCGCGCGATGTGCCCGCGCGCGATCTCGTTGAAACGCGCGAGCCCCACGACTGTCGCACCAAAACGCGCGCGCGTTTGTTCGCTCGTTAGGCCGACCGACGCAATCTCCGGAATCGAGTAGATGCCCGACGGCATCCAATCACCCTGGCGTCCGGGATCTATTCCAAGCATGTGGCACGCCGCGCGCCGACCCTGCTCCATCGCAGCCGACGCGAGCGACGGCGGTCCGATCACGTCGCCCGCCGCATAGATGTGTGGCACCGAGGTCTGCCCGAATGTGTTCACCTCGACCAATTGCCGCTCGTTCACTTTCACGCCGGCGCGTTCGACGTTCAGCCCGTCCAGTTGCGAAACGCGCCCAAGCGCGCACAACAGTTTGTCGCTCTTGATGACGCGACCGTCCTTCAGATGCGTATGCACTTCGCTGATGCCGTCGAACGCAACGCGATCGATCGGGGCGTCCCCGAGGAACCGGCCGCCATAACGCGCAAACGCCGTCAGGAATCCGCTGATCATCTCCGGTTCGAGAAATCCGAGCGGCGTCACCGATCGGTCTATCATGGTCACTTCGACGCCGAGCACCGCGAATATCGATGCGTACTCGCTGGCGATCACGCCTCCGCCCAGCACGACCAACGACGCGGGCAAGTAGCCTAACGACAGAATCGAGTCGCTGTCGTAGATCGACTCGTGGTCGATCGACACGTTGTCCGGTTTACGCGGCTTGGAACCCGTTGCAATCACGAAGTTGGCTGCGCTGAACTCGGCAGCGCGGCCATCGGTAAATTGAGCCTGAATCAGCGAATCCGATAGAAAGCTGGCACGCGCATGGATCACGTCTATGCCGTTGCGCTTGATCTGCGCCGCCATGTACGCGTCGTGGTTGTGAATCACTTCGGTCATTTCACCGATCAGCGACGCAACGTCAGTAACCGGCGCTTCCCACGGCATACCCATCTCTCGCAAACGGTCGGCAATGCGACGGCGTTCGACCGCGCGTTCTCGCAACGCTTTGCTCGGGATCGTGCCCTGGTGCACGCATGCGCCGCCAACTTCCTTGAGCTGCTCGATCAGCGCGACCCGTCGTCCCGCTTTGGCTGCCTGAACTGCCGCCTTCTGCCCTGCCGGCCCGGAGCCGACGACGATGACGTCATAAGCACTCATGCGGCCGATGCTTCGAGCGCGCTGGCCACCGAATCGCGCAACGAAAGCAGCGCCGCAACGTCGTCCGGATAGAGGTTCAGGTGGCGTATCGCTTCCAGCGCGAGCACCGGTTCACTCGACAGTTCTCCACGAAGCATCATCGCGGACATGTGCTGTGCGGCGTTCACGATCGCCACTGCATCGATCTGGGCGCCGGCTGTTTCGAACGCGTGAACACACCGAACGGTCGTCACCACCATTTCAGGCAGCTTCCATTCCTTCGCAAGCAAGGCGCCCGCTTGCGCACCGAACTCCTCCAACAA
>CAZLDA010000199.1:3971-7062 GCA_964557875.1 uncultured Pseudomonadales bacterium
TGGTGGCAACGGTTGGGACGTTGCCTGTCCCAGTGCGTTGAGAAGCACCGGCGCGCCGATGTTGTGCAACAGACCGCACAGGTAGGCCATTTCAGTGTTCTTGCGACCGGCGCGTGCAAGCTCCTTCGCCCAGAGTCCGGTGCAGAGACCATGCTTCCATGCCTGCAACGCTTCACTCGTGTAACGCGTCGGTTTGAACAGCGCCCCTGCCAGCGACGCGGCGATGGCGATTTCACGGATGCGGGTCATGCCGAGTCGCGCGATGGCCTGTCGCAGCGCGACGATTTCGGTCGCCGCACGCATCGACGGCGAATTCACTACGCGCAGCACGTGGCTCGCCAAGCCCTGATCGGTCTGAATCAGATCAGCGAGACGCGTCGCATCAACCTGGTCGTCGATCGAACTCGCGATTACTTCCGCGGCCACGCCGGGCAATGGAGGTAGCTGAAATGCGCGGGTGTCGAGCGCGAACGCCAGCATGCGCCGCAGCGCGGCAAGATCCGCGGGCTCACTATGGGCAGGGTCGCTCAAGGCTGAATCGCATCGCCTGTGTTCCCGAAGCATAGTTCACAGTGGCGACGCTGCCGGCCGGCAGCTGCCGCAACGACCGCCGCGAACGAAGGCGTGACGTGCTCGACCACACCGGTTCGAGCGATACGGGGCAATGCCGAGATCGCGGGCATGCCGCGATACTACGCAGGCGTTGCCTTGACGGGTACGCGCGCGGTCCCTAACCTGCCGCGCTGCGTCGAAGGGAGATCGCGTGAACCTGCCAATCTGTTGTCGCATCGAAGCGCGTTGGTGACGGCAATCCGTCGATCGTTACAGCGACGCGACAAGCGTTCACATCGAAGCGGCTGCAGGGCCGCAAGCTGCGCTCGGTCTGTACTCGGAACCTGTGGTCGTGGCTTTACCGGCGCTCTACCTCGCTACTCCTGCCATCTCGACGAACGTCGAGCGCAACGAGCGTCGCCGTCAGGCCGACCGTCGCCATCGCTCGCAGGAACGACGCCGACAGACCGCTCGCGCACCCGAGAAGGAACGCCGCACATCGAACGAAGAGCGCCGCAGCGGTCTCGATCGCAGAGTGTTGTGGGATGGCGAGGCGCCGCGGCGCATTCCGCTCGAACGACATCTCGCGTCGGCGCCTGCTCCGTCGCGCATCGGCACACTGATCGATCTTTACGTCTAGCTGTCGCTCGACCAATGTCCGAGTCGAATCGATGACACGCTCGTTGTTGCTGGTTCGACACGGTCAAATCGAAGCAAACGCGCGCGGGCGCTGGCACGGTTCCACCGACAGTCCGCTCACTCGCACCGGCCGTCGGCAGATCGCGCGTGTCGCCCAACGACTGCGCCGCGACTGGGGCAACGCGGCAGCGATCTATTCGAGCCCGATGATTCGCTGCCTTCACACCGCGCAGGCCATCGGCGATGCGCTCGACCAACCCGTGTTGCTCGACGAAGACCTGCGCGAATACGGTATCGGCGAACTCGAAGACACCACGTTCGCGGCGCTGCAGAGTGAACACGATTTCTTTCGCCGGATTCGCGAGAACGTCGCCTTTGCACCGCCCGGCGGCGACTCGATCAGCAGCGTGGCGCAACGCATCGTGCCGGCGCTGCGGCGCATTCACGCAACAGGCGATTCGACGCGACCGATCGTAGTCGTCAGTCACGGAGCCGCGTTGGCGATTGCGCTGGCCGCGTTGCTTGACGCTGACGCGAATCACTGGACAAACTACCAGATCGACAACTGCAGCGTGACCGAGCTGTTGCTCGAACCAGAACCGGTGGTCGCTGCATTCAACAGCACCGAACACTTATAGCGACGTACGACTTCGCGTCGCCTCCGTGAAGCGTCTTATCAACGGATTCACGACTATCAACGAATACACGACTTATCAACGAATACACGACTATCAACGAATACACGACCAGGGGGAAACATGCCGGAATTCTGTAGTGTCGAAAAAGACGGTCACCTGACCATCGTTACCATCGAACGGCCCGAGCGAATGAACGCGCTGCACCCGGAGGCGAACGCCGAACTCGGCGTCGTGTTCGACGAGTTCGCAGCCGACAGCAACGCGTGGGTTGCGATCATCACGGGTCGCGGCGATCGCGCGTTCAGCGCGGGCAACGATCTGCGTCACCAGGCGGAAGGCGGCAAGCGCGTACCGACACCACGCGGATTCGGCGGACTCACGTCGCGTTTCGACTTGACGAAGCCGGTCATTGCCGCGGTCAACGGCGTAGCGATGGGCGGTGGATTCGAGATTGCACTCGCGTGCGATCTGATCGTGGCTTCCGACAACGCGTTGTTCGCGTTGCCCGAACCGAGAGTGGGACTCGCGGCGCTTGCCGGTGGACTGCAGCGGCTACCGAGGCAGATCGGTACCAAGCAGGCACTCGGAATGATCCTCACGGGCCGACGTGTCGGCGCCGCCGAAGGTCAAACCCTCGGCTTCGTCAACGAAGTGGTTCCGCAAGCGAAGTTGATGGAAACGGCAAAGCGTTGGGCGCGGGAAATCTGCGAGTGCTCGCCGGTGTCGATCCGCACGAGCAAGGACGTCGTCTATCGTGGTCTCGACATTGCCGACTTGAACGATGCGATGACACGATCGTACGACTCGGTGCGCACGCTGGTCGGTAGCGAGGACTTCGTCGAGGGTCCAAAGGCGTTTGCCGAGAAGCGTCCCCCGAACTGGAAGGGCCGCTGACGTCAGCCGCCCCCGAGCCAGACAAACGCTTTCGTCGATCAGTGCGAGCGGGTAGCCACCCACGCGGCATTCATGGCTTCGGCAACGATCGCCACGGCGAGGCAAACGTCGTTCAGCGCGCGGTCGTCGCCGCGCCGGGCCATTTCCGAGATGATCTCGACGCGCGGAATCGCGACGTACAGCGGGTCCGGCGATTGGTCGAACTGGCCAGGGTAGCGACTCAAGGTGTCTTTCATCGTGGCATCACTTACTGCTGTGTGTGTCCGCAGGGGTAGGTTCAGGTTTCATGCCAATTGATAACATCTTCATAACTAACTGTATTTATTAGATTTACAGGTTCTCGCAATTCGGCGCGTCACGGTCGCTAA
>CAZLDA010000200.1:0-7061 GCA_964557875.1 uncultured Pseudomonadales bacterium
CGGGCCGGGGCCGCGCGCGTTCAGCGAAGCACGTCCGAGCAACGGCCCGCCCGTGCGTCCCGAGTTCGCTGCAATCTGCGCCAGCGAGAGCGGTTTCACGTCGGCGTTCACGCCCGGCTTCGGAATCGCCTGACCGTCCTGCCACTCCACCAGCTCTTCTTCGATACCCCACGTGGCGGCCGCGCGCTGCTTGCACTGCGCGATGATGTCGCGCGAGGCCTGAATGACCGCCATGCCGGTGGCAAACGTCACCCGGCTGCCGCCGGTGACGTTGTTGTAGCCGGCGCTCTCGGTATCGGCGACGAGCACACGCACCTGTTCGTACGGCACACCCAGCTCTTCGGCGGCCATCAGCGCCATCGAGGCGCGCGATCCGCCGATGTCGGGGCTGCCTTCGACCACGGTGACGGTGCCGTTCTCGTTGATGTGCACCTCGGCGCTCGACTGCATGCCGGCGTTGAACCAGAAGCCGGCCGCGAGCCCGCGTCCTTCGTTCGGCCCGAGCTTCGCGGTGTAGTTCGGGTGCTTCTTCGCTGCTTCGAGGCACTCTTTGAAGCCGATCGCGTTGTACTTCGGCCCGTATGCGGCCTGGCTGCCTGCGCTAACGGCGTTCTTGAGGCGCAGTTCGATCGGATCGATCTTGAGCTGACGCGCCAGATCGTCGATCAGACTTTCACAGGCATACATCGACTGCGGCGCGCCCGGTGCGCGATATGCCGCCACCTTCGGTTTGTTGACCAGCACGTCGTAACCCTGAATCAGGAAGTGCGGCACGACGTACGGCGCAAACACGCACATTGCGCCAGGCGCCATCGACGAGCCTTTGTAGCCGCCCGCCTCGTATGCGAGCCACGCCGACATCGCGGTGAACGTGCCGTCTTTCTTCGCACCGATCTTGATCGTGCACTTGGTTGCCGATGCGGGACCCGACGCGCGAAACACTTCGTCGCGCGTCATCGTCATCTTCACGGGGCGGCCGGACTTCTTCGACAACACCATTGCAACGGGTTCGAGATAGACCGTCGTTTTGCCGCCGAATCCGCCGCCGATTTCACTTGGAATCACGCGGATGTCGGCCACGTTCAAGCCGAGCACTTTCGACGTCATCGAGCGCACGTCAAAGTGGCCTTGTGTGCAGCACCAGATGGTCGCCTGTCCACCCTGATTCACCGACGCGACGCACGCGTGCGGTTCGATGTAGCCCTGGTGCACGGTGGGCGTGCGGTAGGTGCCCTCGACCACGACGTCGGCCTCCGCGAAGCCCTGCGCGATGTCGCCGCGCTTGAACTCCATATAGGCCGCGACGTTGCTCGGTTTCGTCGGCTTTTGCGGCAAGCCGGCGGTGAACAGTCGTTCGTCGATCAGCGTCGCGTTGTCAGCCATCGCCGCGTCGAGATCCATGACCGGTGTGAGCACGTCGTACTCGACCTTGATGGCGGCAAGCGCGGCGTCGGCAATCGCCGACGATTTTGCGGCGACAGCTGCGACGGCATGGCCGTGGTACACGACCTTGTCGCGCGCCATCACGTTGGTGGCGAGGTCGGCGAAGTCGCCCGCGCCCTCGCCGCCGGTGATCTCTTCATGGCCCACCTTGGGAAAGTCGGCGCCGGTCACAATGGCGTACACGCCTTCGATCTTGCTTGCAGCTGCGGTGTCGATCTTCTTGATGCGCGCGTGCGCGTGCGGACTGCGCAGCACTTTGCCGTACAGCATGCCCGGCAGGCTGAAATCGGCGCCGAAGTTCGCGCGCCCGGTGACTTTGTCGACGCCGTCGGGACGGACGACGCGCGTGCCAATGACCTTGTAGTCTCTCGCTTCGCTCAAGATGCCTCTCCTCGCATTGTCTGCGCGGCGTCTTGGACCGCGCGGATGATCTTGTCGTAACCGGTGCAGCGACAGAGATTGCCCGCCAGGTGATAGCGGATCTCTTCCTCGGTCGGATTGGGATTCTCGTCGAGCAGGGCTTTGGCCGCGACGACGAACCCCGGCGTGCAGATGCCGCACTGCAGTGCGGCGTGCTGCAGGAACTTCTGCTGGATCGGGTGCAGCGTTTCGCCGCGCGAGATGCCTTCGATGGTAGTGATCTGCCGGCCGCTGCTCTCGACCGCGAGCATCAGGCACGAGCAGATCAGGCGACCGTCCAGCAATACCGAACACGCGCCGCAATCGCCAGTGGCGCAACCTTCTTTGGTTCCGGTCAGCCGCAGGTTGTCGCGCAGCACATCGAGCATCGACTGCTGCGGCTCACAGAGGAATTCCATCTGCTCGCCGTTGATCTTCGTTTCTACACGCGTCTTGCTCATCAACGGGTCTCCTTGGCACGTCCAGCGGCAATGGCGGCGGCCCGCCGGCACAGTACCCCGACCACCGTACGCCGGTAGTCGGCTGTACCGCGTTTGTCGGAGATCGGCGAGGCGGCCGCGCTGCAGGCTTTGCCTGCTTTATCGAGCGCAGCAGCGTCGAGTTTCGAACCGATCAATGCATCCGCTGCTGCCGGCACGGAGATCACGGTTGGTGCGACTGCACCAATGGCAACGCGCGCGGCGGTGCACGTTCCGCTCGCAT
Organism: uncultured Pseudomonadales bacterium; assembly: GCA_964557875.1. Classification (GTDB taxonomy): domain Bacteria; phylum Pseudomonadota; class Gammaproteobacteria; order Pseudomonadales; family Azotimanducaceae; genus DATJGR01. The sequence continues at coordinate 2,566 of CAZLDA010000200.1, forward strand.
CGAGCGTGACGCTGACGCCGGCGCCCGCAACCGCGATGTCCATTTCCGTCCGCGGAATGAACCGCAGATAGGCATCCGAAGTGTTCTTGGCAGGACGCTGGAACTTGATGCCGAGCAGGAATTCGCCCGGTTTGAGTGCGTTCTTGCCGACGCCCACGACAAACGACTCGACCGGCATCTCGCGCTGACCGCCTTTCGACGCAATGATACAAATGCCGGCGTTGGCAACCAGCGCCGAGATCGTGTCGCCGGCGGGCGATGCGTTGCACAGGTTGCCGCCGAGCGATGCACGACCCTGGATCTGGCTGGAACCGATCAGGTCGATCGACTCAACCAGACCGGGAAAACACGCGACCAGCGGTTTCGACGACGTCAGCACCGCGCCGGGGATGGCGGCGCCGATGTAGATTTCCTTGGCGCCGATATCGAGCCGATTGGTTTCGGCGAGCTTCTTGATGTCGACGATCGTACGCGGCGACCCATCGATCAGCCGCATCTGCACCATCAGGTCGGTGCCGCCGGCCATCACCTGCGCGCGGCGCCCTGCCCCCTGATGCTCAGCCAATACGTCGAGCGCCTGCTGAACCGTTTCCGGCGCAGCATAGGCAAATGACTGCATGAATCCTCCCGTGACCATCCCGTGTGAAGGCCGGATTGTATATCAGGCGCCTGCGGGTCAGTGCATTCACTCCGAGCGGACACTAGAATCGCGCGCCATGAGCAAATACGCCGAACACGTCGCTGCCATCCAACAACGCTGGGAAGCGGCGCTCGCGTCGAACCGTTTCGACGCCGCGGTGATCGCGGCGGGTAGCCGCCAGAATTATTTCCTCGACGATCAGGCGCCGACGTTCCGCGCTAATCCACACTTCGCTCAATGGGTCGACGCGGGCGGATGCGAACACGCGTTGATGCTGATTCGCCCCGGCCGCAAGCCGACGCTGCTGTTCCACCAGCAGCGCGATTACTGGCATCAACCTCCGACGCCGCCCGAGACGTCGGACGCGATCGACGTGCAGGTATTCGATTCACTCGATGCGCTCGTCGACGGCGCATCGCGTGCACTGCGCACTGAGAATCGTACGGCGCTGATCGGCGACTCGAGTACCCATCGTACGAACCTGCCCGTCTCGGAAGTGAATCCGCAGCAGTTGTTGAACCGGCTGCACTACAGCCGCGCGTACAAGACCACTTTCGAGATCGATTGCATGAAACGGGCAACCGAAATCGGCGTACGGGGTCATCGCGCAGCACTGGCCGCGTATCGGTCCGGCGCCAGTGAATACGACATCCATCAGGCCTATCTGCTTGCTTCGAAACAGAACGAGACGGAGCTGCCGTATTCGAACATCGTTGCGCAGAACGAACACGCGGGCGTGCTGCATTACCAGCACTACGATCGAGAAGCGCCGCGCGAGCGGGCGAGCTTCCTGATCGATGCCGGCGGACGTTACTGGGGTTATGCGAGCGATATCACCCGCACGTATGCGGCGGATGAGCGCAGCGATTTCGCCGCGTTGATTGCGGCGCTCGACGGGCGGCAGCAGGCCATTATTGCGTCGATCAAGCCCGGATTGAACTACCTGGCCCTGCACGAAACGATGCATCGCGCCATTGGCGACCTGTTGGCGGAATTCGAATTGGTTGATTGCTCCGGTGCGGAAGCCTTCGAATCGCGTATCACCGACGCATTCATCCCGCACGGCCTGGGCCATCTGATCGGACTTCAGACCCACGACGTGGCAGGCCATATGGTTTCTCCCGACGGAGGTATGCGGCCGCCACCCGATCGTTACGCGGCATTGCGCCTGACGCGCGATATCGCCGCAGATCAGATCTTCACGATTGAACCGGGTCTGTACTTCATTCCGATGCTGCTCGAAGAGTTGCGCTCCAAGCCCGCATGTAAACTCGTGAACTGGCCCGTTGTGGCGCGGTACATGAATTACGGCGGTATCCGCATCGAGGACAACGTGTTCGTCACGGCGAATGGCGTTGTGAACCTCACGCGCGACGGATTCGGCGCGGCAGAAGTGAAGTGACCCGGCTGACGGTCGAACGGCTGTTCAGCAGCCCGTCGCTCAACGGCAGCGTCCCCAGCCACGTCAGATTCTCCCCCGATGGTCGCTTCGTCACGTATCTCGCTAATCCCCCGGAAGATCGAGAACGGCTCGACCTGTACGCGTATGAAATCTCGAGCGGAATCGCGGCTCGGCTGATTGACTCGAGCCACGTGCAAGCGACCGGTGAGATGACCGCCGCAGAGAAGGCGGAACGCGAGCGACGCCGTCAGTTCAGCGGTGGCTTGTCGAGCTATCGCTGGCTGCCGGATGGCAAGCGGATCTGCGGCATGATCGATGGCGTCGTGTACCTGTTCGATCGCGAAGCCGGTTCGCTACGTGCACTTACGGCGGATAGCCTTCGGCAGACCGATCTGACGGTTTCACCGGGCGGACGTTACTTGAGCTACGTTCGCGCGGGCGATCTCTATCTGTACGACCTCTCACTCGGGCGCGAAGAGCGCCTGACGCACGACGCATCCGATTGCGTAACCAACGGACTCGCCGAGTTCGTGGCGCAGGAAGAGATGCATCGCTTCGAGGGCCATTGGTGGTCGGCGGACGATGCACGCATCGCGTTCGCGCGGGTCGACAACACGTCGATTCCAGAGACGCACCGATATGAATTCACCGCCAACGAACTCTTGGCTGTTGCGCAACGCTATCCCTATGCCGGCGCTGAGAATGCGCGCGTCGATCTCGGCGTGCTGGATCTGGCCTCACATTCGGTGCGGTGGCTCGAGTACCAGGATCAGCCCGACGACTATCTTGCGCGGGTAAACGTCGCCGCTGATCGCGTGATCGTGCAGGTTCAAAGCCGGGACCAGCGAACGCTGACCGTCAAGGCTTTTCCGTTTGATGGGAGTACGCCGCGCGCGTTGTTGACTGAACGGCAGCCGGCCTGGATCAACCTGCACAACAATTTCCGCTTTTACGGAGCCGGCTTCTTGTGGACGTCGGAGCGCGATGGATCTTCGCACCTGTATCGCTACGACGCAGACGGGAAAGCGCTACAACTGACACGAGGATTCGGCCGAATCAACGAGTTGGTACACGTAGATTCAACACGCGCGTTCGTGCTCGGCTGGATTGACCGGCCTACCGAACAGCATTTACTGCGAGTCGCGCTCGATGGCACCAACCAACCTGAAGTCATGACGAAGGTGCCCGGCTGGCACGAAGCGGTGGTCGATCCGACCGGTGCCTGGTTCGTCGACCGTTACTCGAGCGCCTCACAACCCGTGTGTCTCGAACTTCGTTCTGCCCACTCGGAAGCGCCCGCGCGGGCGCTTGCCGCTAACGCCCTCGTAGAGGGGCACCCTTACTACCCGCACGTGTCCGATCATGCCGAACCGACGTTCGGCACTATCGCGGCCGCGGATGGCCAGACGCTGTGGTATCGACTCACCTTGCCGCGCAATCGCGATTCCAAGGCGCGAGTGCCCGTATTGATCAACGTCTACGGCGGTCCCGGTGTGCAGCGAGTGCGCAACGAGTGGGCACCCCTGTCCAACCAGCTGTTCGCGCAGCTCGGCATCGCGGTTTTCGAGCTCGACAATCGCGGCGGCGGCAATCGTGAAAAGTCGTTCGAGGATCCGATCTACGAACAGCTCGGTGACGTCGAAGTAGACGACCAGCTCACCGGCATCGATTTCATCAGACGCCAGCCCTGGGCGGACCCCGATCGTATCGGCGTCATCGGCCACAGCTACTGCGGTTTCATGACATTGATGCTGATGGCGCGTAGTGGCGGCCGGATCCGTTGCGGCGTAAGCACCGCGCCGGTAACCGACTGGCGTCTGTACGACACTCACTACACCGAGCGGTATCTATCGACGCCGCAACTCAATGAAGACGGATACAGGGACAGCAGCGTCTTGTCGCGCGTGGACGCAATCAGCGGCGCGCTGCTGCTAATGCACGGCATGGCCGATGACAACGTGCTCTTCGCGAATACCAGCGCCCTGATGAAAGCGTTGCAGCAGCGCATCTTCCCGTTCGAACTGATGTTGTATCCGGGCGCGAAGCACGCGATGCAGGAGCGCGACGTATCGATTCATCGCTATCAAACCACTCTCGATTTTCTGAAACGGAAGCTGCTCGCGTGAGCTACCACATCCGCCTCGCTACAAGAGCCGACATCGACCTGCTGGTCCACTTCAACCACGCGATGGCCATGGAAAGCGAAGATAAGCCGCTCGATCTCGATGGATTGAGAGCCGGTATCACCGCGCTCTTCGATCGGCCGGCCGACGGTTACTACCTGATCGCCGACGATGCAAATGGCAACGCCGCTGGCGCCTTGATGCTGACATTCGAGTGGAGCGACTGGCGCAACGGTCGCTTCTGGTGGATTCAGAGTGTTTTCGTTTCGCCGGAGCATCGCAGGAAAGGCGTTTACACTGCGATGCACGAACATGTTCGCGAGGCTGCGCG
>CAZLDA010000201.1:0-7045 GCA_964557875.1 uncultured Pseudomonadales bacterium
TCATGGCCATCGTCGTATTCCCCTCTCTTCCCGTTGAACAAAGGGGCTCAATCTACTGCGGCCGCGTGCGGGCTGTAAACGCGCCGGCGGAAGCGCCGCAGGTGATATCGATCCTGCGCTGATTCAGCCGCCAAAGATCAGCCGCCAGAAGATCAGCGACAAAGGTCAGCGGCCCGACCTGGGTTTCCTTTGAGTTGGATTGTCTGAATTTCCGCCGGGCGATCACGACCGGCGGTCGCATCAGTAGAGACCCATTCACAGGCTCATCGACCACACTCCCGATCGCGTTGCTTCTCGTACTCGCGCTCGCGCGCATCGAGCGCAGCTGCGCTGGACGCCCGGTAACCTCGACGCTTCGTCGCGTACACCCGATCGAGTCGCTCTTGCGCCGCTACGCAACGCCGGTCGTCTCCCGACTTCGCCTTCGCTCGATTCGATGGGACCTTCGACGCGGTTCCCTTCCTGGTTTCCTTCAAACGTTCCAGCGTTGCCGTTTCATCGGCGCTGAAGTGCGACATGTCGAGCGTGATCACCGGCTGCACCGCCTGAAGATGACCATCGGCGCACGGCCGATCGCTGAACAGCACCACACCATCTGCGCCGGGGCAGCGGTAGATGGCGGCGGGAGACGCACCGATGGCGCCGACCGCGAGCACGAGAAGCGCCAGCGCCGACATCACAACATTCCAATGGCTTCAACGCGTTCGAGACTAACGACCCCTCACGGTTGCACCAGCCGCGATCGCCGTGAGGTCGCGTGAGCCAACACCGGTTGCGATCGAACATCGAACACTCTTCAATGCGCCGTCCGCAGAAGGAGCATTTCAGATGCCGATCAATTCACCGCGCGATTTCTTCGCGCTCGAATCGGCGAGCGGCATCGTGCTGGTGTGCGCTGGTGTCGTCGCGCTGCTGATTGCAAACTCACCGCTCGCCTCGCTGTACGACGCGTTCCTCGATCTGAAGCTGACGGTCGCCGTCGGCGACCTCGCCATCGATAAACCGTTGTTGCTGTGGATCAACGACGGGCTGATGGCGTTGTTTTTCTTCCTCATCGGCCTGGAGGTAAAACGCGAGGTACTCGAAGGCGAGTTGCGTAAGCCGTCGCAGATCGTGCTGCCGGGTTGCGCGGCACTCGGCGGCTTCATCGTGCCCGCTGCCATCTACGCGTACATCAACTGGAACGATCCGATCGCATTGGCCGGCTGGGCGATTCCTGCCGCTACCGACATCGCATTCGCGCTGGGCGTCCTATCGATGCTCGGAAGTCGCGTGCCCACGTCGCTGAAGCTGTTTCTACTGACGCTCGCGATCTTCGACGACATTGCCGCAATCGTCGTGATCGCGCTGTTCTACGGTGCAGAGCTGTCGGCGCTTTCATTGACGCTGGCGTTCGTCGGTGTCGCGACGCTGCTGGTCCTGAACTACCTCGGCGTCGGTCGAATCGCGGCCTATGTGCTGATCGGAGTGATCGTCTGGGTTTGCGTACTGAAGAGCGGCATGCACGCGACGCTGGCGGGCTTCGTGATCGCATTGACCATTCCGTTGAAACATCCGGACCCTGCGTATCACGGCTCGCCGCTGCGGCACCTCGAGCACATTCTGCATCCGTGGGTCGCGTTCATGATTCTGCCGCTGTTCGCGTTTGCGAACTCCGGCGTTTCTTTCGCCGACGTGACGGCAGGACAACTCACAGGCGGGGTTACGCTGGGTATCGCACTCGGTCTCTTCGTCGGTAAACAGGTCGGCGTGTTTGCGACCAGCTTCGCCGTGATCAAGCTGGGGTTCGCCGAACTGCCGCGTGGTGCTACATGGACTTCGCTGTACGGCGTCGCGATCCTCACTGGCATCGGCTTCACGATGAGCCTCTTCATCGGTTCGCTCGCGTTCGAATACCACAAGGTCGACTACGATGCTCCGCTGCGCGCGGCGGTGCTCGGCGCATCGTTGTTCTCTGCGCTGGTCGGCTATCTGCTGCTGCGCGTCACCTTGAAGGACGCGCCGACGGATGCTCCAGCCGGATAGTCCGCTTATACTTCGGGCATGACCGACCTCGTATATCCCTATCCCGAACATCCAAAACCCGGAACGACTCGCGAAGTCGCGCCCGGCGTCCATTGGCTCACCATGCCGATGGGCGGCTCGCTAACCCACATCAATCTGTATCTGCTCGACGACGGTGACGGCTGGTATGTCATCGATACCGGTCTCGGCAACGAAGAAACGGAAACGCTGTGGCATCAACTGTTTACCGGCGACATGGGCGGAAAGCCCGTGAAGGGCGTGATCTGCACGCACATGCACCCCGACCACATCGGCCAGGCGGGCATGATTTCCGAACACTTCAAGTGTCCGCTGCTGATGACGCGTGCCGAGTATTACCAGGCGCGCGCATTCCACGTGTCGGGTCCGGGCAGCAACCACTCGAGCTGGCAGGGTCAGGTGTTCTTTGAACGCGCCGGCATGCCGCGCGACTATCTCAGCCAGATGAAGCAGATGTGGGAATCGCGCGCGAAGGGTGGCGACGGCTTCGGTATGCCGTCGATGCCGATGGGTTACCAACGACTCGTCGATGGCGACGAACTTCGCATCGGAAACCATGTTTGGGAGATCGTCGTCGGTTCCGGCCATTCGCCCGAGCACGCCTGCCTGCACTCGAGAAACCTCGACGTAATGATCTCTGGCGATCAGATATTGCCGATCATCACTTCGAACGTGAGCGTGCATCCGACCGAACCCGAGGCGAATCCGCTGAAGGACTGGATGGAGTCGCACGACAAGTTCATGAAGACGCCCGGTGAAACGCTCGTGTTGCCAGCACACAACCTGCCGTTCTACGGCGTGCGTGAACGCCTGCGGCAACTGATCAACCATCACGAAGACCGCATGCTCGCCATCGAAGAACACTGCAAGACGCCTGCGCTTGCTCGCGACCTGCTGCCCGTGTTGTTCAAACGCAAGCTCGATCCGCGGCAGATGATGATGGCGTTGGGCGAAGCGATTGCGCATCTACACCTGCTGATGCACCGCAATCGCATCGAACGCACGCTAGGCGAAGACGGCTACTACCACTTCCGTTCGATCGACCCCGATCTCGATCGTCGTTCGAATCCCGACCGTCATACGGCCCCCGACGACAGCCCGATGCAGGTCTGACGTCGTTTCAGAAAGAAGGCTTGAGAAAGAACGTTTGAGCAAGAAGCGCAACTGGCGCCATCGGCTGGTCATCGTCGCGTATCGATTGGTTCGTTGGTCTCACAGACGACTCCCGCCGGTCGTTCGTTCGCTGCTCGGCCTTCTGCTGATGGCCGGCGGCCTGGTCGGCTTCCTGCCGATTCTCGGCTTCTGGATGTTTCCGCTCGGCGTGGCGCTCGTGATATCGGACTTCCCACCGCTGCGACGCCGCCTCGAGGTCTGGCTCAACGAAACCCGGCGCCGCTATCACATGGACATGCTGAGGAGCGAGCGCAAGCACCGCGACGCCGCCTGACCCTGTTCACCTGAACTGCTAAGGGGCGTCGACGCGATAGAACGCGTATTCACGCGTTGCACCGTAGATGTCGTACATCGCAGTGTGCGTGTACACGCCGCCGATCTTTTCCATCGCTTTGCGCGAACGCGTGTTCGCAGGATCGACGTGAAACCACGCGGTGTCGGCCCACTTGAAAGCGTGCTCGAGCATTGCACGTTTTACCTGTGCGTTCGTAGCGCCGCCCCAATGGTCGCGCGCAATGAACGTGAATCCGATGGCGACTTCTCGGGTAACCGGGTTCCAGTGGTAATAGCGCGAAGACCCGATCACGCGGTCGCTCGTCGTATCTTCGATGGTGAGCGCGTGCTGCACTTGCGCCTCGCCGAACCATTTCTCGAATACGCTGCGCTGCCAACGATCCTTCGACGGATGCTGCGCCCACATCAGCGGATCGGACGCGACTGCGTACAGCGCTTCGAATTCGTCAGGCCTAATCGGCCGCAGCCGGATGCCCGACCCTTCGAGCACCGGATCCAGGTCGAAATCGGTCGTCACTGTGCTCAAACCTCGAACCGATATGCGCCACTCGATGCGCGCTTGATGTGCCCGGCAGTTGGCGTTGCGAAGTGCGTACCGATCACCAGAACCGCCGATTCCGCATACTTCGCCAACAGTTCGTCCCGGGTGCGCACGCCTTGTGCTTTGTCGAAGTCGGCCGAACTGGTCCAATCCGTGCGCGCGATCTGACACGGATGGTGAATGCAGTCGCCGGTGATCAACGCTTCGGCGCCTCGCGACGAAATGTGCACGCTGACGTGACCGGCGGTGTGGCCCGGCGTCGGCTCCAACCGCACTTCGTCGCACAACGCGTGCTCCATCGACACGAAATCGACGAGGCCCGCTTCGATCACCGGCCGTACGGAATCCGCCAGCACGGAGCCGTATTGCGCCTCTTCACCGTGTTCGTCCCAGTAGCGCCATTCTTGCTGTGCGATCAGATAGCGGGCGTTCGGAAACGTCGGCACCCAACGGCCATCAACGAGCATCGTGTTCCAGCCGACGTGATCGACGTGCAGATGCGTACACAGCACGGTGTCGATCGACTCACGTGGATATCCGGCCACGGCGAGATCCGATAGAAACGACGTTTGCAGATGGCTCCAGCTCGGAATGTTGCGTTCCTTGTCGTTGCCGATACAGGTATCGACGACGATGCGTCGCGTACCGGTGTCCACGACCAGCGCGTGCACACTCATGATCAGCTTGCCTTGCTCGGTCATGAAGTGAGGCTTCAGCCATTCGATATCGCGACAGGCTTCGGGCGTTGCATCGGGCAGGATGAACTTGGTTCCACCGGCCACTTCGAGTTCGACGATGCGCGTGATTTTCACGCTCCCGATTTGCCATTGATTCATCGCACGCTCCGCCACTAGAAGTCGGCGCAGCATCGCGAAACGCTCCGTAGCTGGCAATACGCTTGCTGTTGCAAATGCGGTCGCTTAAGGTCGCGGTGCCGTTTTAGATGGGGAGGTTTGGATGGGTGTGCGCGAGTACTTTTCCACGTTGAAGGAGTTCGTCGGCCTGCTGCGCAATCGCAAGCATCTCGCGCCGCGGTCACTCGACACACTGGATTCGGTCGGGCTGAAGGTGGAACAATCTGCCGAAAAACTCGGCGACCGGACGATGCTGTTGTTCGAAGGTCGGCAGATCACGTGGCGCGAATTCAACGCCATGGCAAACCAGTTCGCCCACGCATTGAAAGCGCGCGGCGTCGGTCAAGGCGACATCGTCAGTTTGATGATGGAGAACCGTATCGAGTTTCTCGCATCGCTCATCGCCATCGTCAAAGTAGGAGCGGTGGCCTCGTTGATCAACACCAACCTGCGTGGACGGCCGCTGACACACTGCATCTCCGTTACACAGTCGAAAGCGTGGATATTCGGCGAAGAGTTGGTCGACGCCGTTGCGGGCGTCAAAGCCGATCTGAACCTCGAGGAAGGTAGCGGATACCTCTTTGTAGCCGACGCGGCGAAGACGCGCGCCCCGAACTGGGCCGTGGACCTCGGTGCTGAAGCAGCCAATGCGTCTGATGCGAATCTGCCTGAAACGCAGCAAATCAAACTCGGCGACAACGCGACGTTCCTGTTCACGTCCGGAACCACCGGCTTGCCGAAAGCCGCGGTGGTGTCGCATCGACGCTTCCTTGCAACCGGTCTCATGACGTGGCGGCTGGGTTTGAAGACCACGGAGAAGGACCGGTTGTACATCTGCCTGCCGCTATATCACGGTACCGGATTGATGGTCGGGTTCTGTTCCGCGGTGTGGTCGGGGTCATCGATGTTCGTGCGCCGTAAGTTCTCGGCGTCGAACTTCCTGAAGGAAACGCGCGAATACGGCACGACCTGTTTCGTCTACATCGGCGAACTCTGTCGCTACCTCGTGAACCAGCCGGCACAGCCCGATGACGCCAACAACCCCCTTCAACGGGTTGTTGGTAACGGCCTGCGTCCCGACATCTGGATGGACTTCAAGAAGCGCTTCGGCATCAAGCGCATCACCGAGTTCTACGGCGCAAGCGAAGGCAACGTCGCGTTCATGAACCTGTTGAACAAAGACCGCACGATCGGTATGACCGCGAGCACGATCGCACTTGTGAAGTACGACGTCGACGCCGACGAGATCATTCGCGATAGCGCCGGACGTTGCGTGCCGGTGGCCGAAGGCGAACCGGGACTGTTGCTCGCCGAGATCAACGCGACACAGGTGTTCGAGGGTTACACGAACGCGGAAGCGACTCAGAAGAAGATCGTGCACGGCGTTTTGAAGGACGGCGATGCCTGGTTCAACTCGGGCGACCTCATTCGGCAGGTGGACGTCGGTTTCGCGGTGGGACAGAAGCACTATCAGTTCGTCGATCGCGTCGGCGATACGTTCCGCTGGCGTTCGGAAAACGTCTCGACGAACGAAGTCGGCGAGATCATCAACCAGCACCCGAGCGTGCAGTTCTGCAACGTCTATGGCGTTTCGATCCCCAAGACAGATGGCCGCGCAGGTATGGCGGCGATCACGCTGAAGTCCGGGCTCAAACAAATCGACCTGGCGGATTTCTCCGCGTACGTGACGCGCGAACTGCCGAGTTACGCGCGGCCCGTGTTCATCCGCATCCAGCCCGAAATGGAAGTGACGGGAACGTTCAAGCTGATGAAGGGCGATTTGCGGCGCGAGGGCTATGACCTCGCCACCGTCAACGAGCCGTTGTATGTGATGAAGCCGGGACAGCCCGCGTACGAGCCGCTCGATCAGCAGTTTCTTTCAAAGATCCGCGCGGGTATGGCCGGCTACTGATCGCTAACTTTTTCGAGCCGGCCCGAACAGACGCTCCGACCACAACGCGAGCCCCTGCGTAACGCTCGCGAAGTGGTCGCTGTCGACGAACCGCGCAGTCGGGAACTTGCGCTCCAGATAGCCGCGAACGATGGTCGCGCGCGCCATTCCACCCGTCAGGTAGATGACATCCGGCTCGCGCCCGGCGGTCGCGACCGACTCGGTTACCAGACCCTTCAGGTGCACGAG
>CAZLDA010000202.1:0-7043 GCA_964557875.1 uncultured Pseudomonadales bacterium
ATCGTTTAAGGGGAACGGAGATGGCGGCAACCGAGGCACTGCACGGCTACGAGAAGTTCGAGTTCGACGACGGTCGTTGGACTCGTCCCGTGTACCGGCGCGGTTCCGGTCCCGCAGTCATCATCATTCACGAAATGCCCGGCATGCATCCGCTGGTCATCCGCTTCGCCGACCACGTTGCCGCGGCCGGCATGACGGCGGTGATGCCGAGTCTGTTCGGATCACCGGGGCGCGAAGTGACGATGGGGCACGCGGTGGGTGTGATGCTGAAGGCCATCTGCGTTCGGCGCGAGTTCAACGTGTGGGCAACGAACCGTTCCAGTCCGATCGTCGACTGGTGCCGGGCGCTTGCGCGCAAGATGCACGCCGAGTGCGGCGGCAACGGTGTCGGTGCGGTGGGCATGTGTTTTACCGGCAACTTCGCGCTCGCGATGATGACGGAACCCTCCGTGGTCGCGCCCGTGCTATCGCAACCATCGCTGCCGCTGCCGGCGGGCCCGGGCGGCGACAAACGTCGGGGTGCCATCGGCGTTTCCGACGAAGAAATCTCCTGCGCGAAACGCCGCTTCAAGGACGAGAACCTGTCGATGATCGGCTTGCGCTTCTTCGGCGACTCGTTCGTGCCCGACGAGCGCTTCGACATGCTGAAGAAAACGTTCGGCGACAAATTCGAGGCCATCGAACTCGATCCGAAAGATGCCGCACCCAACACCGGCATGGCGCCGCACTCGGTGCTTACGCTGCACCTCGTGGACGACGATCCGACCGGGCCCACGAAACGTGCGGAGCAGCGGGTGATCGAGTTCTTCCGCCAGCGCGTCGGGGCAGGCTGACGCACACCTACGCGGCGGTCATCCTATCAATAGCAGTCTCGATCAGGCACGCGGCATCGCACGAACGGCCAGCACGTCGCAGGCAGCCCCGTGCAGAACGGCGTTGGCGGTCGATCCGAGCAGCAGACGCCAACCGTGCCGGCCATGGCTGCCGACGATGATCAGGTCGACACCTTTGTCCTGAGCTAGCCGCAGAATCTGCGTGGGCGCGTGTCCGCGTTCGAGATACTGGTGTTCTTTCGCAACGCCATATTTGCGCCCCACCGCTTCGAGCTGTGAGGTTGCGCGCTTCAAGATGTTCTCTTCGAAACTGGGCGGCAACGTGCCGAGCGCGGGCTCCATGCCGTAGTAGTAGTACGCAGGCTCGAGCACGTGCACGATGGAAATGTTCGCGCCCGCGCCGACCTTTTCGACGGCAGCCTTCAACACATCGATCAGATCGTCAGACAGATCTACCGCCACGAGTACTTCTTTGTAGCCCGCCATGATTGACCCCGACACCACGCAGTGATCCAAGGTTAGTCCCAGTGGAAGTAGCGCGGCTACCGGGGGAAGTCCTTAGGTTCAACGCCGCGCGGAAGTGGAAAATGACACGCAACCTCGAACCGGAACCCGGCCATGTCCGCCTATTCGATTGCGCGCCATCACGTCGATACCGCACTACACGCTGCCGAAGGCGAACGAATCTCGCGCGGCGACTGTCTTCACGCGATGCTGGTGACGATTGCACAAGCGTTGGTGAAAGAGCGCGGCATCCCCGACACGAAGAGCGCGCTCGAGTTTCAGATGCACAATCTCGCCGACGACGCCGACTACGAGTTCATGCGGCCCTAGCTACCAACCGCAAAAGCCGCGAAAACCCGCAACGTCGTCGACTTACTTGATGCGCACCGTCAGCACGTCGCACGGGCAACCATGCAACACCCCGGTTGCCGTCGAACCGAGCAGCAGTCCAAGGCCATGCCGGCCATGCGTGCCGAGGATGATCAGATCCACGCCGAGCTCGGCGGCCGTCTCGCGAATCTCGTGCGCCGGATTGCCGCGCGCCACATAAGTGCGGTTGCCGGGAACACCCAGATCCTTTGCATGTTCCGCGATACGAAGCTGCGCCTGCTTCACTGCGTCTGCCTCGATCATCGCGGCGTCGGCCGAGAGTGCGGCCACGTCGAACCCCGAATACACCTGATTGATCGGCTTGACGACCACGATCAGCGACAACTCGGCGCCGTTCTGTTTCGTCGTTTCGTTCGCCTGCTTGAGCACTTGGCCGGCTTCGTCGGTGAGATCGATCGCAACGAGAATCTTCTTATAAGGCATGCCGCGTCCTCCTGCTTTTGAATCCGAACAACTGAGCCCGAACAATACGGGTTTCAGGCGTCGGCGGCCAGCGCCTCAATTACCCTGTCGGCAAGATCGGTGAGCTGAAACGGTTTTCTCAGAATGTCGATTGCAGAAATGCCATCGCCATGTCGAAGGGCTTTGCGCGCAATCTCATCCTGTGCGTAGCCCGACATGAAGATGAACCGCACACCCGGTTGCACCTTGCGCATCGCTTCTTCCACGTCGAGCCCCGACAAACCGCCAGGTAACACAATGTCGGAAAGCACGAGATCGATCGACTTGCGTTCCTCCAGCGAATCGAGCGCCTGCTCGCCGTTGTGGACGTTGATCACCCGATACCCGAGCTGATTGAGGCCTTCGGTAACCACTGCAGTTACGCCGGGGTCGTCTTCGATCACCATGATCGTCTGCCCTTGCCCCACCGGCGCTTCGCGGCGAGCAGACTCTTCGAAATCCGCCGCGCCCTCCAACGCTCGCGGCAGCAGAATCTCCGCGGTAGTGCCACGACCGAGCGCGCTCGTCAGCACCACTCGGCCCCCGCTCTGATTGATGAACCCATACACCATGCTCAAGCCGAGGCCGGACCCTTCACCGGGACCCTTGGTGGTGAAGAACGGTTCGAATACGTGAGGCAAAACTTCAGGCGCGATACCGCGACCGGTGTCGGTGATCCGCAGCCGGACATAGTCGTTGGGGCCATCGACACCGGGCGTCACGCCACTCATCCCTCGACAGTTGTCGAGTGTCATCGTCAGAGTGCCGCGATTCGGCATCGCATCACGCGCATTGAGGGCGAGATTGAGGATGGCGCTTTCGAGCTGATGCGGATCGACCATACATCTCCATAAATCCTCGGCCGCCACCACCTCGATGCTGATGTTCTCACCGAGCGTGCGCCCGAGAAGTTCCTCCATCGCACGCAACAGCTCTGTGACATCGACGGGTACCGGGCGCAGGGCCTGCCGTCGCGAGAACGCGAGCAATCGTTGCGTGAGTGCCCCACCCCGCGTCGCCGCCACCGTGGCGGACTCGATGTGACGCAGCAACTTCGGCTGGTTGGCGGCGTGAATGCCCAGCAGTTCGAGGTTGCCGAGGATTACCGTCAGCAGGTTGTTGAAGTCGTGTGCGATGCCGCCTGTGAGCTGGCCGACCGCTTCCATCTTCTGCGCCTGCGCGAGTTCAGCCTGATTTGCACGCAGCGCTCGCTGCGCCTCCACCATCTCGGTGATGTTGGTGCCCGTGCCGCGATAGCCGCAGAAGCGACCCGCTTCGTCGAAATACGGCACCGCGCTCGACTGCAGGTGCAACGAGCGACCATCGCGGTCGCGTACCGTGAAGCGAAAGTCGCGATACGGCTTGTGTTCTCGAAGATCGGCAGGTCGATCGAACTCGTACTCGAAGCGGTACTCGCCACCCGTTTCCAATGCGGACCGGCCGATGAGAACCGACGGATCGAGTCCGGTGATGTCGCGAAAGCGGTCGGAGACATAGCTGAACTTCAGATCGGCGTCGATTTCGAAGAAATAGTCCGACGCCGCTTCGGCAAACATCCGCAGGCGCGCTTCGCCGGCGCGCAGCTCGCGTTGCGCGGCTGCATTTCCTTCGAGCAACTCCTTCAATCTGAACATCATTGCGCCAACGTCGTCGAGCGAGCGCGGCTGCAGCAGGCGCACGTCGTTGGTGCGCGTCGCCAGCGCCTCCTCCAGCGGTTCGACGCTGGCAGCGAATCCCCTGTACGCCATGTAACTCACCGCGGCGGTGTACGCGAGAATCGACAACCACAAGATCCACGCATGCGTCGTGACCGTGCCGATGACAGTGGCTTGCACCATCAGGAACGACGTGCACGCGACGAACGAATTACCGACGCCGACCGCGAGGATGCGCATGCGGGTTGGCACCAGCGAACGCCCCTCCGCGAACCGTCCGAAGTGCCGGCCGAAGAGATCCTGCAGATAAAGGAACGTCGGCGTCAGGATGTAGATGCTCATGGTCACCACGGTGCCGATCACCACGGCGACGGGAACGTCTCCGCCGCCCGCCTCCAATCCGATCATCGCGACGCCGCCGCTGACGTAGAGCACCACACCGATCACGGTTTCGACGGCGAGACGCCGTAGCGCAGCGAAGCTCGTCGGTCGTCCCTGCGTGAGCGCCGAAATCTGCCGCAGCAGGTTGCGACGCAACACAAACGTCACCAGCGCCGCCGCGACCAGAAAATAGCCGATCGACCACCAGGGGATCAGCGCGAAGTTCGCGTATTCGTCCGGAAAGAAGTTGAGGTTCAGAAAAACGATCGACAGCGCTGCCGGAACCAGCAGTGCCGCCTGCATCGCGACCGTGAAACGCAGAACCAGAGCGCGGTCGCTCACGTGTGTGTCGAATCCTTGTCGTTGAAGGGAACAGCCATCCGCGAAGTGTAATCCAAGATTCGTTGGCGACGTCGCGCGACGGTGTTTCGAATTGCCGACAGTCGTTTCGAATTGCCGGGAAAGGGCGTTTCCGCGACCATGCTCGTCCTCGTTCCCCGGGAGACCAACGCCGTGCCTGAACTGAGTTCGTCCTTGATCGAGAGTCTGCGCGCGCTCGATACGCCCACCGTATGCAACGCACTCGAAGTGGTTGCGCCGCAGAGACGCGGTTGGGGATTCACCGTCGAGCCGCTGGTGTGTGTTCGGCCTGGTCTGCCGCCGGTGGTCGCCGTGGCACGGACCGCGTCGATCCGTGCGATGCATCCGTCCGACGTCGTGGGCACCGCGGCACGCGAACTGAACGACGCGTACTACGACTACATCGATGCCGGACCGAAGCCGAGCGTGGTCGTCATTCAGGATCTCGATGCACCGAACGGCGGTTACGGCGCGTTCTGGGGTGAAGTCAACACGCACGTGCATCGCGGCCTCGGATGCCGCGGCGTGATCACCGACGGCAGCGTCCGCGATCTACCCGGTTGTGCCGAGGGATTTCAGCTGCTCGCCAACCGTGTCGGTCCGTCGCATGCGTTCGTGCACGTCGTCGACTTCGGCAAGCCGGTGAATGTCGCCGGCATGCGCGTGCGCGACGGCGACCTGATCCACGCCGATCAACACGGCGCCGTGGTGATTCCGTGGGATGTCGCGAGCAAGGTGCAGGCCGCCGCCGAGCAGATCGCGCGCCGCGAGAAGGTGATCATCGACGCATCGTTAGAAGCGGGGTTCGATGCAAAGCGTCTGCGCAAGGCGTGGGGCGACGCCGCCGAAATTCACTGAACGCCCGGATCGCGGATTTCAGGTGAGCCGCGACAACGCGAGCCGCACGGTCTGCGGCACCAGGTCGCGCATCCACGGATGCAACCGGACGATCGAGGGGCGCTGCCTGCGGTAACGCGCGGCCATGTCGAAGAAGCACAGCGGCATCGCCAGTTCGATCGCGCGCCTCAGTCGATCTGGTGGCGCAAGCGCTTCGAATGCAGAAACATAAGCGCGCTCGACACGTGCGACGTTTTCAGACGACCCCAGCCCCGCGTTCATCAGGCCCACCGTGAGCGGTGCCAGGCTGAAGAACGGATGCGACACCACTGCGTCTTCCCAATCGATGACCGCGCATGAGGTCTCGTCGCAAAAGACGTTGCCGGGCCAGAAGTCGCCGTGCTCCAGCGAATAGGGAATGCCGGTAGCGGCGAGTTCGTCGCAGCGGCGTAGCAGCTCCGGCGCGAGCGCAGCGAACCGCGCGTGTTCCGCCTGCGTCAATCCACCTGGTTGCGGCAACAGCGCTGCATCCACAGCCAGCGATTCGATCGATGAGGCGAGTTGTCCCAGATCTCGCACCGGACAACCCAGCGCCTTCAGCGCGGGCACGTGGTCGATGCAGGCCACCTGCAATCGCGCATAACGATTCGCCGCGCGTTCCCACACCGCGATGTCGGCAATCTGTTCCAGCTTCCGCCCACGGCAGGCCGCCATCAACAACCACCGACGAGTCGGCTCGGCCGCGACGACTTGCGGCACTACATCCGGAAAGCGTTGTTCCAGAAAGCACGTGAGCCTCGCTTCCATCGCTCCGCTCGCAGGCAGCGCCTTGAAGTAGTGGTCGGCCGCTGTCGTGCGAACAAGCAGCACGCAGGAAGACGCCCACGTGCGAAGCTGCACAATCTCGATCGTGTGTATCCCGGCGGCGCGCAGCACACTCTCGATCCATGCCGATACTTCGCCGAACCAACCCGGCTGCGTCCACTCGCGCCCGTCTACGACCTGCGAAGCGAGATCACCCAGTCGCAGCGAGAGCGCTTCGCGATCGGCTCGATCCTCCAGCGTGCCGACGTCGATCCGCGACCACTGCAATTCGTGCGATCGTGCATCGCTCACCACCTCGAGCTCGTGCACGCGATCGAACGACCCATCGCTCGCGTCCGCTTCCGAATGATCGAGGCTGCGCAGCACGACGGTACACAATCCGAAGCGTTCGGCGACGAGCGCGTTGATGTAGTCCACCTCGGCGGTATGCCGATCGTCCGTTACGAGCAACGGCAGCGCGTTTCCGTCGAGCAGAATCCTCCCACCGGAACCGGGTTGCTCGATGATCAAACGATGACGCACCCTGGCTTTTTGTAAAGAACGGGGCGTATCCGCAGCCACTGCTAACGTCTCCACTCAGTCGCACGAAGAAACAGTGTACGACAACGCCTGGCAGGCGCGTACTGCGTCGTTGACCGGTCCACGCGTGTCTTCTACCCTGCGCGGTCGTGCGAGGGGGCACGATCATCTTAAGAAGATCAACAACGCTGAGAGATCAGCAAGGAGAGAGGCCAATGGAAGCGTCGCAACTTTTGTGCGCAAGCGTTCGTACAAGCGTGCGCGCAAGCGTTCGAGCCGCCCTATGGGCGAGCGCGGG